>JAFWFB010000013.1 GCA_017512625.1 Erysipelotrichaceae bacterium | reverse complement strand
GCCGTTATGAAGAAAACAGGGAAAGCAGCAGCATCGTTGAAGATTATTACAATTCACGTTTCATCTCTACAGCTAAGCTGCTCTCCTTCTACCTCGAAGAGAATCCGGATGCCCTGAATCAACAGTCGGATTCCTACTACTTCGACTATGATGAACAAGGAAATCGTCAATACATCCTCGATGATGAAAATAACTATCTAAGATCTGTTTGTAATTCTTCGGTCCTACAGAAACTTTGTGAAGATAACAGTATCGATTCGATCTATATCTATGATGAGGATGGCCACACTATCGCCACCAACACCGCCAACTGGTTCTTCACCTTAAGTCTTAACGAGCAGGATCAGTCTTTCCCATTCCGTCAGATCCTGGAAGGAAAAACGGACAGCTTTATCCAGTCCTCCATGGTCGACGATCTTGGTGACCACGCTCAATTCTTTGGTGTCGTCATGCACTATTACACAACGATCGATGAACAAGGTAATACGGTATATACCTCACGCTATGCCTTTGAGAAAGCCTGCGCTGATCATGGCTTAAGCAATGCGGTCACCGTCGATGGCATAACCAAGCACCGTTCACTGTTGCAGATCGAATTAAACGATCGCTTGATCGACACGATCACCAATACCGTCGATGCTGAATCGATCCTTTCAACTGAGATGTTAGATGGCGGTTATATCGCTGTCTTTGATAACGATGCTGACAATACCTGTCTCTATTCACCGTTAGAGACCAGCATAGGCAAAAGCGCCAAGGATCTTAACATCTCTGCCAACGCCTTTACCGGTCTGCCATATTATGGAATCAGCAGGATCAATGGTGTTCCTTATTTCATGAATTTCATGTATCTGGATAACCACTTCTTTGCTACCGCCTTCCCGACTTCCGATATGTATACCAGCCGTACAGCCATCTCCTTTATCACGACCGGTGTCTGTCTGATCATGATCACGGTACTGCTGCTCATGGTCACTGTTACCCATGAGGAAGACGAAGAGATATATACCCTGTTCAATAACAAGGATACTGACCAAAACCTGAACTCCATCATTTTCAATATCATCCTGCCTTCCGGAAGATCGGCCAGCACCATGAGAGCGATCAACCGTTGGGATAACAAATACATTCCTTGGAATGAACGTTCGCCGGAGATGAAGTTAGGATTCGTCATGGGATGGGTCACTGCCATTCCGCTGCTCTATCTGATCATTTCAGCAATAGGCATCAATGCTATTTCTTCCGATGATTCCATCATCCACTACATCATAAGTGGCAACTGGGACCGCTCCTTCAATATTTTCGCCTTCAGTTCCTGCATCATGGTCATCGTCATGACCATCATCGCCATGGAACTGATCAAGATTCCGGTCCGTCAGTGTACCTCCTTCCTGGGCACACAGGGTGAAACGATCGCTCACCTGCTGCTATCGATCGTCAGATACGGTGGCGTTGTAACCGTCATATTCTATTGCCTGTATCTGTTTGGCGTCGACTCGCCAAGCCTGCTTGCCAGCGCCGGAATCCTTTCCCTGGTAATAGGTTTTGGTTCCCAGAGCCTGATCAAGGATATCATTGCGGGAATCTTCATTATCTTTGAAAGTGAATTCAGAGTCGGCGATATCGTAACGATCAATAACTTCCGTGGCACGGTCACTGACATCGGTTTAAGAACGACCAAGATCTCCGGTGGCGGAAACGTCAAGATCTTCAACAACAGCGAGATCTCCGGTGTCCTGAATATGACCAAGGAGACCTCGGTAGCTTCAGCTTCCATCGGTCTGGAATATGGTCAGGATGTCGATCAGATCGAAGAAGTACTCAAGAACGAGCTTCCGCTTCTTAAAGCCAACAATAAAGCCATTATGGAAGGTCCGACTTATGTCGGTGTTTCTGAACTGGCGGAAAGACGCTTTGTGGTCACTGTTACTGCCAGATGCACCGAGCAGAATGTACGTGGTGTCAACATCTATCTCAATAAATCACTGCTGCAGATCTTCGCCCGTCATCAGATCAGGATAGCCAATCAGGGAAAGACCAACACCCAACCGGATAATACGGCTACAACCACCAAGTAAGGGGGACTATGCATATGAAAAAATTCATATTGATATTAATAATGCTGATGATCGTCACCGGATGCAATATCAGCACCGGTTACAAAGATGAAACGGAAAAAGAAGAAAAGCCGGAGACCACCGTTATCAGACTGGCTTTAAACGATTCCGGCCATATCCTTAATTTCATTGCTGAAGAGATGGGTTATCTGGCCGAGGAAGGAATAAGGGTCGAATATGTCCATGTCGATACCGATGCTGAAGTATTCGAAGGTCTACGCAATGGTACGATCGATATCGCCTCCAATTCCGGTACCAATCTGCCACTGGAAAAGATATCTTCCGGAATGGATCTGACTATCTTCGGCGGTTACCTGCTTACCGGATGCATGCCTATCTTCACCAGGACTGAGACCGAGTGGAATGGCATTGAAGATCTGATCGGTAAGACGATGGCTTGTGAGCCAAACCTTTATGCGATCACCGGGCGCTTATATGCTAAGGGTTACGATCCTTTAAATGAGATCAGCTGGTATCAGCCGGAAGATCAAAAAGACCGTATCACTGCTGTCAAAAACGGCGAAGCCGACTATGGTCTGGTTGGAACCGCCCTTAACTATGCGGTACTTTCCGATCCCGATCTTAAGGTAGTAACTTATGCTGCCGATGTAATGCCTAATTATTCCTGCTGTAGGGCTGAAGCTCTGACCTCTTGGGTAAATGAGCATCCAAATACCGTTAAGGCTCTTTTAAGAGCCTGGATCAGAGCACTGGAATACGCAGAAGACCATCATGAAGAGATCGTTGCCTTTACTGCGGAAAAGATCGGTGTCGATGAGCAGGTAGTAAGAGCCTACTTCGATAATCCACGTTTCAATCTCAATCCAGATCCAATGAAAAAATCGATCACCAGGGCCTGGAACTATATGGATTATCTGGGACTGCTCGATGAAAAAGCTCAGACGATCAATATCCTCGATCATATCAACGTTGACCTGTATAAGGAAGCTCTTGATGAATGTACCCGCCGATATGGCCAGGACAATCCTAAATTCTATGAGCGTCTGCAGGCACAATACGCTACCAACAATCAGTAAATAAGCATTAACAGATTAATAAAAAAGAACCCGATCGGGTTCTTTTTTATTTCTTAGCAATTCCTAGTATGTCAGTTTTTCGATAAGCTTGCTTACTTCCTGATCGCTCATTCCGCAGTCGATCAAAAAGCCGCGGGCAGCCAGACTAAGATCAGCTGTACTCACATCAGCATTCTCATCACCAATCACGATCCGGATCATTGGATGAAGGACATCGTTGACGATGATGACATACTTGAATTCATCCTTCTCCCTGGTGATGCCATAGTAGTTTTTATAGGTGATCATGTAGTCATCGACGATCTCCTGATAGCTGGCACCGCATAAGGCCTCGATGAGCATGCAGATAAAGCCGGTCCGATCCTTTCCCTCAGTACAATGAACCAGGTAAGGTCCATCATTATTAAGCATCGCTCTCATTCCATCAGCTATCTTCTGACGCAGCTGCATCGATTCATAGTTAGTGTTCATTGCCATCGGGTATACCTGGGAGTTGTAATACAACGAGAGGAAATAAGGCGAATCAAAGTTATCCTTATTGATGTGGCTCATTATCCTTTCATCATTATCAGCCAGGTCAACGATATATCTGACTCCTGCTTCATTGATCAGCCTATCGACATATGGTGCGCGGTTATGCTGGTTATCGCATGGGGAGGCGGAACGGTAGATCAGACCTTCGCTGATCTTTCCAACCTGAATGTTTCTGAAGTTTGCAAACATCTCATCGCTTTCAAACAGGTTCCTGTCATCCTTATAGCTCAGATCTCTGGCTTCCTGGATGACCTTATATTTCCCGCTTTCATACAGCGTGATGCTTGCCAGGGTACTTTCATCGATACCGGCCACATCCCAAAGATCGGCTCCATTATTGATAACGGCCTTGATATAGTCATAGCCCGGATAGGCGATCAGTTGTCTTTCGCCATTGCGGGTGTAGTAGCCATTATAATACGGGATATCCTCAAGTACATATCCGTTGGAAAAGGTAACAGTCACACTGTCGCCATAGTTGAAACCGAGGGCATTGAATTCATCGATCGTCTTTTTGATATAGATGCCTCCGAATTCCGGTTCATGGACCACCCCGCAGTCCGATAGTTTTGGGGTACTTTTAGTGCATGAGGATAGCATGGTGATCAGTACGCTCCCGCATAGTATCAAGGCGATATATCTGTTTATTCTTTTCATAATTATCCATCTTCAATCTTGCCTTTGTTTTCAATCTTATTATAATGGCTAATGCTTCAAATCATGATAAGAAAAAGGTTCCTGTCAGGAACCTTCTGTAATTGGATTTTATGCTACCTTCTGATGAATTTCTCATCATCCTTGTTTTCTTCGACGCTTGCATATCTTTCGACCGTCATATGTAAATCATACTTTTCCCTTAATGAACCGATGGTCTTCATCATTGAAGTCGCATGATGCTTGTCGATAGCAGCCTGATCTTTCCAGGAATCGATCAAAAGGATGGTTTCCGGATCTTCCAGAGGCTGGTAATACTCATAGCGCAGATTGCCTTCTTCGGCTCTGATAGTAGCAACCGTACCGCTTACCATCATCTCTTGCGCAAATTTCCTGGCTGCACCATCCTTGCCGGTATATCTTAAATTAACTGTAATAGCCATAATATGTTCTCTTATATCTTTCAACATTATTTTCTCAAATGTTTTTCAAAAGACAAATGGAAAATAATCTTTTACGAATATGTAATCAACATAAAACCCCAAAGTATGAACTTTTGGGGTTATATACTACTTTAAGAGCTCTTGTGTTTTATTATCCGATCCGATCGACAGACACTGATCTCATTGAGTGTTGTTGATCTTGGAAAGATCTGTCATTTTTCTGTATAACTTCATGGCAACGAATACGACTATGACAGTCCATATGGCTGCCCATATCTCTACTGCCCAAAGCGACACTAGACCTCTTTGGTAAAGCGCCGGAAAAAAATCCATCAGCATGTGCAATGCGATCGCCATCGGAAGATATATTTTCTTTGCGTTTATGACGCCATAGGATACGATGAGTGTAAGTCCGATGTGAAATAGCATCGCAAACAGACGTTCAATTACATTTGCGATCATTATTCCATAATTAAAAGTTGCGGCAGCCTGAACAGATGGAAGAGCAGCAGCGGCCGTTTCCTCGGTGATGTTCAGTGTGTGAAGCGCATTTTCAACATCTCCCTGCGAAAACAGTACGGCGATCGTAGTATAGAATATCATGGCTGGCAAAAGGATAGTCAGTATCTCTATTCCCCCATGACCTATGCCATAAAGAATTGCGTTTTCACGGGTACGGTTCTTTTTTAAGATATATTTCAAAACGATATGTCTTCCGCATTCCTCGAAAACTCCGGCCATGGTGATCCCGTAAATGACAAAGGCAGCCGGATTTCCGTTGATAAAATGGGATACAGGATTATCAGCAACGATGCAGATATAATGCACACCAAGTTCCAGCACACGGGCAGAAATGATAAAACCGATCGCTCCGGCAACAAGCCAGCTTATTTTTGTCTGTTGCTTATATTTTTCTCGCCAGTAGATAACAAAACTGACAGGTATTACGATCATTAAAATGACCGTAATGACGAGCGATGGGATACTGCTCTTTCCGATGACGATATTCTCAAATTCTGTCATTTCTCATCACCTCCCCCAGATCTCCACACAGAAGCCGTTATGGCCACACGCGGTGCACGTCAGCTTACGGGCTGTTGGAGTATGATTGGCCCAGAAAGCATCCTTTAAGGTCGGCTTGAATGCTTCGTGACATTCCGGGCAGATGTATTTTATGTGGTCGAAGTAGCAACGGCTGATAATTGTACCCCATATGGTAGCTGCTACTACCCATACGGCGAACGGCCACCAAATGCTTTTGATGATCCAGAAGATGATGGAAAACCACTGTAACCCCGCAATAGGGGTTCCGGTCAGGAACGACATCCAGCGTAAGTGTTTCAGTTTTTTCTTACCCTCCATAATAACGGCTATGTCAGCGATGGACTCGAGAGAGAATGACTGGTTTTTCAGTCCGTTTTTAAGCTCTTGAAGCTTTTCCAGTTTTTCTTCCATGTTAGTGATCTCGTCAGAAAGGGCGACCTCCTGCTGTTCGATCAGCAGTGAGATCACTTTATCCGGATTATCCTCCTTAAAGATCTGGGCGATCGCATCTATCGGAAGATCCAGCTCCCGCAGAAAGCAGATGATCTTCATTCGTTTCAGATCATATTCAGAATAGAGTCGTCTTCCACCTTCGGATAATTCGCTGGGGATCAGAATGCCTCTAGTATCGTAATACTGAACCGTTCGGACAGTGACGCCGCAAAGTTTTGCGATCTCTCCTGTCGTGTATTTTGACATAGCTTTGCCTCCTTCGTCATGCATCCTACAACATGACGCTACGTAACAAGCAACACCTTACGCAAGATTATTTTATCTTTAGACAGTTATTATGCTTACTATAGTTGTACAACGAAAAAACCCCCGAAAATAAGGGCTTTCGGGGTTTTTCTCTGATTTTGAAATAATGATTAACGCTTGCTGAACTGCGGAGCGCGACGTGCAGCCTTGAGACCGTACTTCTTACGTTCCTTAGCTCTGGAATCTCTGGTTAAGAATCCGGCACTCTTTAAAGGAGCACGGAAGTCTTCGTTTACTTCCAGTAAAGCACGGGAGATACCATGTCTCATTGCACCGGCCTGACCGGTGAAACCGCCACCGTTAACGTTGATCTTAACATCGAACTGATCTAATGTCTCGGTTAACTCTAATGGTGACTTAACGACCATTCTGAGTAATTCCTGTGGCAGATAGTCCTGCAGATCCTTATCATTAACAGTAATGACGCCGGTTCCAGGAGTTAAATATACTCTGGCAACACTGGATTTTCTTCTTCCGGTACCTAAATATGTAATGTTTGATTTCTTCTTTGGCATACCTTAACTCCTTAGTCTAACTTCAGCTCTTCAGGCTTCTGAGCTGCATGTGGATGTTCGCTTCCTTCATATACGAACAGGTGAGTTCTCATCTTGTCACCCAGCTTGTTGTGAGGGAGCATACCCATGATGGCTTTTTCAACCCATTCAACCGGATATTTTTCTCTCATCTCACCGGTACTTCTGGCCTTTAAGCCTCCCGGATACATTGAGTGATGATAGTAATATTTCTTTTCCTTCTGATCACCGGTAACTACTGCCTTAGCCGCATTGATGACGATCACATAGTCTCCACAATCAACGTTTGGAGTGAATGTAGGTTTATGCTTTCCTCTTAAATAGGTTGCTGCTTTAGTGGCAAGTCTACCAAGTGTCTTTCCTTCAGCATCGATGACATACCATTTCTTCTCGACGTCTGCAGGCTTTAACATTGTTGTCTGACGCATATCTATTTCCTTCCTTTTATAAACTCATTTAAGGTTCTTTTTTATTCTATTAGGAAGGAGGTGAATAATCAATAATTTTAAGTAATTATACAGTTTACTACTATATTGTTGTATTATTAGTGTATGTTGTTAAGCTATGATGAAGCCCTGGATATCTACGGTTCTGACTATCAGCTGAAGAAAGCCATCAGCAAGCATCAGATCTACAAGATCGAAAAGGGCATCTATTCCGACCGCAAGGATCCGGATGTTCTGGCACTTATGAGCAAGAAGTATCCTTTGGCGGTGATCGATCATGAATATGCCTTTTATCTCTATAATCTTATCCGCACCAAACCGGACAAGATAACCTTGATCACGCCATCGGCTTCTTCCAGGATAAAGGATGATCGGATCAGACAAAGCTTCATCCAGGAAGACCTGCTTTACCTTGGAGTAGAGATTCTGGAGATCGAACAGGAGCCGATCTATACCTATAATCTGGAAAGACTATTGGTCGAACTCGTACGTAACCGCAACAAATATCCTAAAACAGTATACAGGGAAGCAGTAGGTAACTTCCGCAAGATCATCAAGGATCTAAGCGATGATCTGATCAGTGAATACCTGGAACCTTTTAAAAACAAAGATGCCTATCGAAGGGTCATCGATAACGAAATAAGATAGGTTTTACCTATCTTAATTTCTTTCCAGTATTTCGCGGGAAATGATGTATTTGACTTCCCTGACCGCCGATTCTACCGTGTCATTCACTACCTTGTATTCGTAGTTTGCTGCCAGGTAGATCTCTGAAGCAGCCTGTTCGACTCTTTTCTTGATCACCTCGTCGCTTTCGGTATGGCGGTTACGGATACGTCTTTCAAGCTCTTCCAGATCCGGTGGCAGAATGAAGATGCTGGTACATTCCGGATATCTTTCCATAACCTGGGCTGCACCCTGTACTTCGATCTCCAGAATAACATTCTTTCCCTCTTCCATCTGTTTGAAGACATAATCCTTAGGGGTTCCGTAGTAGTTATCTACGTACTTTGCATATTCCAATAACCGGTCTTCTTCTATCGCTTTTTCAAATTCTTCCTTGGAGACAAAGAAATAGTTTACTCCGTCTTGCTCTCCTTCTCTTATTTCCCTGGTCGTCATGCTGATAGAATAGGTCAGGTTCAGGGTCTCATCCTTCATAACTTCCTTCAGGATAGTGCCTTTTCCAACACCGCTAGGCCCGCTGAAAACAATTAACATTCCTTTATTCATACTTGTTTTTATTATACGATATTATTATGGCAATCGATGGCATTATCTTAGATCGGGTCAGAAAAGAACTGGTTGAAGGATTACCGATGCGGATCAACCGCATTCAGGAGATCTCCCTCAACGAATTCATTTTCAACGTTCACTCAGCCAACATTCGCAAGAACCTGGTGATCAGTACCCATTCACTTTATAACCGGATCCATTTTACCGACATGGACTACAAACTGGTGGATGATCCGAGTTCTTTTGTCATGGGTCTTAGAAAGAGACTGATCAACGGGATCATCTACGACATAAAGCAGTATAACTATGACCGTTATCTGGTCTTTATGATCAAATCTCTGGATGAGATGTACGATGAGCGTAACTACCGCCTGCATGTTGAACTGATGGGCAAGTATGCGAACATCATCCTGGTCGATGATGCGACCAACAAGATAATCGATGCCTTAAAGAAGATCCCGCCTTACGAGAATAACCGAAGGATCCTTCAGATAGGCGCTACCTTTACCGATGTCGATAAGCAAGACAAGGAAGATCTTTTTACGGCCGCTGATATCGATATCAACGATTCCCTTACAGGTAAATATTATGGCGTCAGTCCTTTACTGGAAAAAGAGATCAAATTCCGCTTAGGAAGTGGTGAAAACTTTAAGGATATCATTGAAAAGCTTTCTACCTCGGATAAGCTTTATATCAGTGAAAAAGGCAATTCCCTGGAATTTCATCTGATCGAACTCAAACATCTCGGTAAGCTCATCGACTGCATGGATCTGGATGAAGGCTTTGATTACATCTATTTCGAACTGGAGGAAAAGGAAAGGATCAAGCATCTTTCCAATGACCTATTCAAATTCGTCAGAAGAGAGATCAAGCATTACAAAACCAGGATCGCAAAGCTCAATGAATCCCTGATCCAGGCTGACCAGGCCGATGCTTTCCAGGAATATGGCAATCTGCTTTTCATGGAAAGCAATCACGATATCAAGGGGTTGAAGGAGATCGAAGTTACCGACTATGAAGGTAAGACCACCAAGATCCCTTTGGATGAAAAGCTTAGCATTAAGTCCAATGCCAATAAATACTTCCAGCGCTATCGCAAGCTTAAAAACAGTGTAGCCTATACCAACCAACAGCTTGATATCGCCCAGAACCATCTGGATTATCTTTCGATGATCGAGCAGCAGCTGGAGATCGCCGGCTATCAGGATGCTATCGAGATCAGGGAAGAACTGGTCAATAATGGCTATCTGCGGGAAAAGAAGAATGTCCGCAAGAAGAAAAAGGTCAAGAACATTAACTATTATTCTTTCGAATACAACGGCCATCACATCTATTACGGTAAAAACAATCTTCAGAACGAGTATGTCACCTTCAAGCTGGCTTCAAAGGATTGGCTGTGGTTTCATGCCAAGGGCTACCATGGCGCTCATGTTGTCGTAGATACACCAACCCCGGAAGAAGAGACCTTGCGTCTTTGTGCCAATCTGGCCGGCTACCTTTCCAAGGGAAGGGATAGTTCATCAACACCGATTGACTATACCCTGGTAAAGAATATAAAAAAGGTCAAAAACAAGAATCCCGGTTTTGTGACCTTTGATACCAATCAGACTATATATATCGATCCCGACCGCAATCAGTTGCGTGAGCTGAAGATCATTTAGTCTCCAGATATTTCTTCAGACTCTTGACCTCGACCGGTTTGAGTTTCCGGTATTGGCCGGGTTGCAGGGTTCCTAAAGTTAGAGGACCTTCCTTGATCCGGTTTAAGCGGGTTACTTCATAATTAAGTGTTTCAAACATCTTCCTGACCTGACGGTTGCGTCCTTCGTGGATGGTAACCGTTAAAAAGGAGATGTTTTTATTTGCGTTGTAGCGCAGCAGTGTGACTTTTGCTCTGGAAGTCTTGATCCCATCGATAACGACTCCTTTGCGCAAGGTCGCTACTTCTTCCTCGGTGATCTGTCCGCTGATGGTTACTTCATAAGTCTTTTCGATCTCGAAGGAAGGGTGAAGCATCATGTTGGTTAGCTCGCCATCATTGGTAAGAAGCATCAGACCCGAGGAATCGAAGTCCAGTCTTCCGACCGGGAAGATCCTTTTGTCAGTGTCCACCAGATCGATGACCGTTGTCCTTCCTCTGTCATCCTTGACACTGGAAATGATATTCTTCGGCTTATTGATCAGGAAATAGACTTTCTCTTCCCTGGCGATCTTTTGACCGTTAACTTCTATATCATCGTTTGGATCAGCTTTAAAACCCAAGGTATCGACTACGACACCATTCACCTTGACCTTGCCGGCAATAATCAGTTCTTCAGCCTTACGACGTGAACAGATTCCGCTGTTAGCTATTATTTTTTGTAATCTTTCCACCATAACCCCTTTTTCATTCCTATCAATAATACCACTATCGTTATTATCAGCAAACCCGCAAGGACGATCAGCAGGATAAGCATATAACCGATCGAATAATTGGTATCACTGACTAAGATATTCTCGTTGATGCTTTTTAGTTCATATTCGTTGCTTGTTGGCTTGGAAACGATCAGATAGCTTCCGTTTCTTTCAGCCTTGAAGTGGACTCCTTCCGCACTTTGAGTCGTTTCCAGACGATGAACATCACCGTCTTCTTCGAGATAGAAGACGGTATATATCCTTTGTGGATCAACCTCCATCTTTAAGCAGGCAACAAAGGAAGTGAGCGGTTCGATCTTACGGTAATCAGCATACAATCTGATCCTGATGCTGTCCTCGATCGTATAACCGTTAGCATCAACGACTGTCTCCAGTCTTTGATAATCCATCGATGGTACCTCATCGGTCTTGATGATCACACTTTCCTTCAAAAACGACTTTTCAACGATACCGCTGTTAAATGGTATGACCAGCGAAAGACCGGATACCGATAAAGGCTTTCTGGAATTTATGACATAGGCGATCTTGTCCTTGGTATTTTCGATCAGGATCCTATCGATTTTACGGATCTGATCCATCGTCAGGCGGATCGTTCCTTCGTAAAGCAGCTTCTTAAACTGCATTGCATCTTCAAAATCCAATTCATCGATCCTGCTTAGATATTCACTTAACTGCTTGTTTGCTTCTTCCTGACTGTCACTGACCTCGATCTGGAAGCTGTCTGTAAAGCTGCGATAGCGCACCGTAACCATCTGGTTACCGGCCTTGCTATTATCAAAGCCTTCGATCATGTTCATCTCAACAGCCCGATAGGCGCTTGTTCCATCGGTATACCTGATCCGGATAAAGACGTTGTCCAGATCCAGATAATCGCCAGTAAAACAGTTTTGTGGAGCATCTATGACTTCGATGCTTTGAATATCCTTATATTCCGCCAGATAAATATCCTTTTCTTCATCGTAATTGTATTTCTCGAAATCTTTACCTTCAGCAACTGCCTTGATCATCGAAGCTTCTTCGTCTTTGAAGTGGATAACCTCCAGCTGACTTTCGCCATTATATGTTCCATCAGCTCCATCAAGAGTGACCTGTTGGTATTCGATCTGACCCATTCGTTCAGGGTTGATGATCACTGATATCTCCTGTTTATTGATATAGCCTATGCTTTCTTTAAAGGAATAATTAAATCCTTCACGATCATCCGGACTATCCAGCTGGATCTGATAATAGTCTTCCCCCTCTGAAAGGAGGATGAAAGCATGATTATAAATATCATCCAGTTTGTATAACTGATCGCTTAATTCCTTATCCTTGTAGACCCTTAAGTTCCTGCAACGTTCAACAATGCCCAGACAATATTTGTTAAGATCCTTATTACCCAGGAAATTGTCTATTTCCGTTGCATAGTGGACCATTCTCTCACCAAAGTAAGGATCGTTCGAATAGGAACGGTTCATTCCGGAACAAAGATTTCCGAAATATGATCCGAGGTAGTTATATAGGTAAGCGTTGCCATAGCGATTGCTGATGTAATATTTCTGATGACTGTAAACCGATTCAGCCAGATCATGATACTTGGAATCTTCCTGCCCGATGTAGGCAGCATGCGCAAAATAATTGTTTCCGAAATAATTGTTTACTTGTCTTCCGTAATTGCTTTGACTGTTCGCGATGCCCAGGGTCAACAAGGCATTAACGCCATACTGGTATTGACCGATCATAAAAGGGTCGAGATCGTGATACATCATCGATTCATTGATGATATCGGATGAATAATCATTATTGCTATCGATGTAATGACCGATCCGGGAATTGATCTTCAGCTTGTCCAGATAAAAGCTGTTTAATTCTTCCAGCGAATAGGCCGACAGTGATCTTTGAGGCAGATACATGAAGTAGTTGTAATAAGGCTCTTCATTTACCGAATTCTCATGTCTTCCCCTTTTAAGATCATCGATCATCAGGCGGTAATCATCATAAAAATAATGGGTATCATAGCTGTAATATGGCCCATCTTTCAGATATTCCGGGGCCGGACCTAAGTTGAGCATCAGATTATAGTATTTATTCGAATAATTGGTATTGATCTGATGATATAGGGTTCCGTCGATGTTTACGAAACTGCTGATATTGATATCGACCTGCTCCAGCGGTAATAGTATCGTATCTTCCTTTGATACCTCTGCTTCAATGCCGCTTAGATAGAAAGAACTATAGTTTTCATCCCCACCTAAGTATGCTGCATCACCGACATAGCAACCATTGATGGTTCCCTTATTTCCGAAATCATCAGTGTAGTCGATATTGTAGGAGCAGTTTTCATTTTGCTTGAAAAACAGAATGCCATACTTGGTTTTTAGATATTCATCACCTTTTTGGATGCTGATATTATCGTAATCTTCGAAATAATAATTATAGGTTTGATTGGCACGGTAAAAGGAATCGTAGGTGCCGATGACATTTCCATCCTGGTCACTAACGATATATTCTCCTTCAGCCCTAACAGCCCTGAAATTGCTCAATAGTATCAGCAAAACAAGCAGGTACTTTATCTTTTTCACATTATCATTGTACCTTATTTGCCTAGAAAACAATTAAGCGGGTATATTCACCGAACGGGAATTCTTTAAGCAGCGTTTCCATATTGAGAAAGTTGCGGGAACCCTTAAGCTTAACCAGATAATTATCGTTCAGTTTGTAATCCTGCTCTTCCTCGATAGTATTTAAAAACAAGTCGAGATTTTCCTTGAGGTTTAAATAAGGAGAGAAATAGGCTTCGTACTCCCTGTCATAAATAACTACGTATATATTAACCAGTTGCATATCCTTTAAAATATCTGAATCTGATCCTTTCCTGTTTCCATATGAATAAAGCTTCATCCTCATTAAGATCATCCTTGATCTTAGGATTTAGCTGATAACGGTCTCTTAGTCCATAGCCGAAATAAATGACCGGGTAACGGATAATGGCCTTGATATCATCCAATCCATCGATATCGCTGATGAATATCCTTTGATCTTTAGTACTTTTAGAAAGATACTCAAGCAACTGCTGATCTTCTGAAAGAAACAACACCTTGGGATATTTGTTGAGATCCAGGTAAAAGTCTTCGTAAAGCTTGCTGGTATAACCCATATATAACCTGTCGTTTTGGTAATACATCCTTCTGTTAAGATCGATGTCTTTCATCCTAAACCGGTTGTGATGATCACTTTTACAAAGTTTATATTCGAACAATTTAAATCCCAACAGATGTTCATCCTGGATAAGGCCATCAGTATGAACATTATCCTTAAAGCGCTCGCTGAAGATGTTATCGACATCCTTGTTACTGTTATCACCCAGATATACCTTCTGTCTGATCAACATGGACAATTGGTAATTGATATCCGATGATAATCCACAATAGATCAGGAATTTATACCTGCTGTTCCCGGAAGCTATCAACAAGCTTTTAAATAGCTCCAAATAATCAGGATCATATCGATAAAGTGCCTGCAGATCGTTAATGATTATCAGAAGATCATTTTCGGGTATGTTTTCCTTGTTTTTCAGATAACCCAGTAGCGAAGCTAATTTTTTCTCGTTCTCAACGCCAATTATTTCTACATTATCCTGATAATCATCGATATCGTAATTAAGCAGATTCAAAACAACTATGTCTACTGCTTTGTTTTGGACCAGACTATTGAGACTGTTTTTCAGATGCAATTGTTTAAGCTTATGGTCCGTTGAAATAACCAAGGCATTTTCGTCGGTCTTAAAAACTACAGGCAAATATCTTTTGTGATAATAATCATCGCTTAGTCCAAAAATATAGGAACCATTATCAACCTGATACTGTTTGACGGTTTCCTTGTAGGTCATCCTTCTTAATTCATTCTTCCAAAGTGAGTCACTTTCCTTAGGATAATCAGGGTAACCCTTTGCGAGCATCTCAACCAGCTTCTCCGCTTCGGTGATCCTCAATGATGAAGGCTGCTGATAGATCCGCTTGACCGGTTGAAGATGGATATCCAGAAGTTCTACATATTTCGTGTATGACTTATTGATGTCAGCATTCGCATAAGCTGACATTCCTTTGACCAGACCCCGATCGCTTTTTAGATAAAAGTAACCCGGTGTCGTGATCCTGGATGCATCATCAGTTCCTATGACTTCTTTGGATTCGATTGGTTCGTTGACTTTCAGACAGATCTTGAAATTACTGTTGCTTTTGATCTGTTCACTGATGACTCCTCCTGCCTTCTGGGTAGACAAGATCAGGTGAAAACCTAAACTCCTCCCTACCCTGGATATCGAAATAACTTCATCGATAAATTCCGGATGAGTCTTAGCTATCTCAGCGAATTCATCGATGATCACCACTAAATGAGCCAATGGTCTGATTTCTTTATTTCGCTTTGCGGCCTCATTATATTTATAGATATCGCTAACCGTTTCCCCTTTAACTGTTAGCGCATCCTTAAAGATCTTTTGTCTGCGCTCGCATTCATTCCTGAATGAGACCAGTATCCTTTTGAAATTTATCTCATCGATATTTGTGTGAGTATTTATCAAATGAGGCAGGGTATATTTCCGGTTGCTCAGAGTATTGATGAGATTGCCTCCCTTGAAATCAATGATCACAAACTGCAGGTAATCGGGAGGATAGTTGATCGCTAAAGAGATGATCATGGTTAGGATCAGTTCCGTTTTCCCACTTCCGGTCGTACCAACGATCAAACCATGGGGTCCATCCTTTTTCTCATTCAGATCCAACGTGACAAGTTTTTCTCCATCAAAACCCAAATAGGCGCAAAGCCCCTCCTTGGGCCTGATACGATCCTGATACATTTGGGAAAAGGGAATAATGGTCCTGTACCCGTCTGTTGCAATATATCCGATATCTGTAAGACCGTCCCACAGAATGTAATTTTCAAGAACTTTGGGATAGGATATGAAATCAACGATCTTTTCCCTGATCCTTATATCTTCCATACCCTTTTTGATAGGTTACGACTGCTTCACTGGATAGGTGGGCGTCTTCCAGACGGTCATTTACAAATATGTAGTAAACGCCTTCCTTACGAGTAACCATATCATTTGAATTGATAGCTATTACCAGGTCCGCATTACCGTATTCCGGTTCCTTCGCAACATAAAGATGACGTTTTCCCTCGTAGATCAAGTGAGGAACTCTTTTAAGATGGTGGATAAATTCATATTCTTTATCAGCAACAACGACTGCTTTTAAATCCGTTGGACTGTGTAAAAGAAAGATCTGTGATAGAAGATATTCCAGGTAATAATGATCTTCCTGTTTCATAATGACGCTGACACACTTATGCTTCTTAAGATCCATAAATAATGGAAGATCCCATCCCTTCCGGTACTTTTGAATCATGTTTTCCGATAACTGGTAGATCTTATCTTCCTGGTTTTTATTCTCATTGACGATCGTCAATCCTTCTATCCGTTGTCTGCCTATACCCAAACTTAAAAGGAGATAGTCATCGCTGTTTTTAGGATTGCGGTAAAGATCGTTGTTTTCGTATATCTTCCTTAGGTGATCAGCCGTCACATAATCTGCTTCGACTGCCTGAAGATACTCCTTTTTAAACTGCTCAATCCTTTGGCTTATCTGCTTCAGATAAAGCTGATATTCGCGAACCATCTTTTGATTATTTTTATCAACGACATGCCTTTCATAAAGTCTGATAAGAGGCTGTATGACCATAAAACTTACTATCATCGCTCCAGGTAATAACAAAGCCGAAAGGTAAGAGCGGTTGTTAGTGCTTGAGGGATTGCTGTTGAGATTAATGATGATTGCGGAAATGGATGCCAGTGAGGTGAAGATCATTGGCAGATAATTGAGAAAGATATGCTGATTGCTATAGCGGTTTAGTTCCTTGTGCTTAAGGTGTATTTCCATACTTTTTACTACCGGTTTATTCCGATATTTGCGATGGAAGGTCTGCTGCTTTATCCTGTTGACCGTATCCGGAAGATAAACAGGACGGTCGATCTGGCTGTTAAGCATCCAGAAATCATCATAATAGATAAGACGGTAAGCGAAGAAATCAATACGATCTCCGCCTTTGATCCTTTCATTGTTAAACGGCTTCCCGTTAAGATAGATATATTTATTGAATGAATATAGTTTGCTGTTTTCGATCTTCAGGTAAAAGCCTTTCGGTATCTTGAGATCCCTCCAGTCAAGACTGATCTTGGACCGGTAATAATGAAAGGTGCTAAGCTGTTCGCTTTTATCGTAAACATAAAGCTCGATATCTTCTTTCTTAGCCGATACAAGGCGATAATGACCAGGCCTTAAATAAAAGTCGGTATATATCTTTTGGTATGTATATGGATCATGGAGATGAATAGTATGGCCTTTTGGACTGTATTCAATGGTAAACGAAGGCAGGATTAGCTCCTGCCTGTTTAGAGGAATTCTGGTCATTTTGCCTGATTCATAGATAACTAAAAACATATTCATTCGCTTTTGACCAAAACAGTCATACTGATCAGATACTTTTCATCCTTGGTTTTGACATTGATCTCGGTTGCACCAGTGGATACAGCTTTAATGGTTCCCTTATCATCTACGGTCGCGATATTTGGATCGCTCGAGTAGTAGATCAGATCCCCTATGGAATAACCTTCCGGCAGACCTTTAACCTTGATCATGTAAGTTTCTCCCTTACTAAGTGCCTTATGGTAAAGATCCAATATCAAGCGGTTTGGATCGACTACTATTTGTTCAATTTCGTTAATCAACTGATCCTGCCTGGTACAATGGTCGACTCTGACAAAGTTTTCCAGATGGATCGGACCTTCGATAAGCTGGTAATCATCCTTTAGTACGTTAAAGGAAGTGGTTGCATTAAGATCGTTCAATAATGTCCCTTTGGAATTAATAGTTACATTCCACAGCCAGTAAACACTAAGATCGGTACATAATTTAAGCTTCCCGCCAGCCAGGTTCGCATCCAGATAATCAGCCGGAAGATCGCTGCTGATGATCCTGCTTCTTTTACCCTCGTCATCATATACATGAATGGTTGTAGGTATCTCGCCATGGATCCCGATCTCATTTTCAATATCAGCGAGCATCTTATCCATGCTTTTAAGACCGATCGAAACCGAGGTCGTCAGATCGCTTTCAGCCTTGATCAGAAAATCTACATCCTTATCGAAGTCATTGATATATCTGATCCCATCATTATTGCGTTCGAACCCGACTTTGTTTGCGGTATCAAAAGTAATGGCGATTTTCCCGCTCGCATAGAAATTCAGTTTAACGCTTAGGGCCAGTTTGACCAGATTGAAGGAGGGAAGCGGAGTGGAGATCTCCAGTAACTCGATGGATTGCTCGGCTACTTCTTCCTCCTTTTTAAACATTGATAATAACCTGGAGATCCCTTCCTCGTTTTTCATTTCATTGAGATCAGCTACCCGTTCATCTTCAAACATCTTATTAAAACCCATGGCTTCAGAGGTCTTGAAGTCAACTTTAAGATAGGTATAATCACTATCCTTATCAGCTTTTAGTTTGACTTTCGGTTTAACATCGTAGATATCTGCTTCCGCATAGAAGTTTCCCGGAAATTTCTCATTTACTACCCTGATGCCTATGCCACCGGTATAGAGCCGATAGGATATTTCATAGTCCTTCAGCTTGAAGGATCGCTGATAAATATTACTGCTTAGCTTCTCATATCTTTGATCTTCTTGTTTTTGGATATCTTCAAAAGGATATAATTCCTTAACTTCGACCTCCTTGAAATCAACAATGAATTCATCCGTCAGATCGATTTGTTCCAATTGATCCGAAAGAGGTACGTTTTCGTTAAGCTTAGTCCTGCCAGGCTTAAGTACATAATGCAGATGACTGTCTTCAAGTCTTTCTTTAAGGGTGTTGGCTTTATCGATGTAGACCAGCGCTTTTTCCTGTTCAACATGTTTTCTTAAAGAATCACCTTCATTGATCAGCTGCCATTCATAAGCCTTCGAGAGATATCCTTCCTCCTCGTATCGGTATGTTTCAGGAAGACTTAAATAATTGGTCAAAACATAGGCCAGAAATCTCAGGTCTAAAGCTTTATTCAGTTCATCCGACTCATCGATCAGTCCAAAATCGATCGATCTTTGAACCGGCTCATCGGTTTCCAGGCCAATATTAGATGCCACATCATTGATAAAATCTTCGCGTGAGTAACTCTCTTTCTTTTGACATGCACAAGTAATCGTTAATATTAATAAACAAACAAGAAATGGTTTACTTGAACGAAGAAGCATTGGTATTGATCGTTGTTTCGGTTGCATCATAACTGGCTACGGTAAGATCGAGGAATCTCGCATAGTTATCGATGACTTCGTAGCATTGTTCGAATTTGACCGAGAAGAAATTGAATCTTTCTCTTAATGTATCTGAACTCTCCGATTCCCAGACAGCTCTTAAATCATTCATCTGTCCTTTTACCCGATCCAGAGTGTCTTTCATCCTGATATTCAGCGAACGCATCTGCGCAGCTAATTCACTGACTTCAGAAAGGCTGATCTTGATATTATCCATTTCATGTCCTCCTTATTTTTAAAGCCTCGTTATAGACTTCTTCCTGGGTCCGCTGGTAAGCGTTCGCAGAGTTGCGCAAAAAATCAGCGTACTGATTCATGACCGTAGACATGGAATTCATGACTGTACCGTATTCAGTGATCTCACTGACAAATGCCTGATTGTCCTTACCGCTCCAGGAACTGCTTAAGGTCTCGACCTTTTCGAGTAACGTTCCTTTGAGCCTCTGAAACTCCATGTTGAGATCATCGACATTGTTGGCACAATTGATCAGTCGTTCCTGTTCAACATATATTTTTTTCATTATCTTCCTCCTGCTTTATATAAGAGCATCAAAAAAGCAATTCCTAAGAATTGCTTTCTTTTTTTATCAGGTAGGGGAAGATCAGATATTTAAACAATAGCAAGGCTATTACTACCCCGGAAGTATCAAGCAGCACATCCAATATGCTTGCATATCTGCCTACAAAATACTGGATCGTCTCATCGATCGCTCCTGCCACCATTCCGATGATGACTGCGTACTCGATCTTTTTATTGCAAAGGTACAGATACAGGACCAGTTCGCTGCCAAGCACCATGAACTCAAAGAAGTGGGCCATCTTTCTTAGCAGTTTATGCGAGATGAACGGCAGCATCCTTGATACGACACTGTAGACCGCTGTACTGATCTGGGCTGAACTTTGTCTGTTTTCCAGGGAATTCCCGAAAATGAAGGCAATGGTCAGGATTATCAGTATCAGCAGTATTGTTTTCTTGGCTTTGTTGCTCACTTTCTGCGCTTTCCGAAGATACGGATCAGATACAGGAAGAGGTTGATGAAATCAAGATAGAGCTGGAAGGCACTGTAGATCGCCAGGTTCTCTCTGATCTCATAATCATAATCGGAATAGTAGAAGGCTTTAAGCTTCTGAACATCGTAAGCGGTAATTCCCAGGAAGAGGATGATTCCGATATAAGTCGTGACCATCTCGATCATGGTCGATCTAAGGAAGATATTTACCACAGAAACGATGATGATGCATAATAGTCCAAAGAACAGATAGAAAGAGTATTTGGTAAGATCGATCCTGGTGGTGAAACCGATAATGCCCATGCTCGCAAAGACCATGGCGGTGATCACGAAGGTAAGGGCTAAAGAGGAACCACTGTAAACCAGGAAAACAGATCCCAGGCTGACACCGGTGATCATCGAATAGAGGACCAGCAGCATCATCGCTACTCTTGGCTGCATCTTGAAAAGCTGTGTTCCGAAATAGATGCAGATACCAAACTGTAAGGCAAATAAGGCGATCAAAAGAAATGGCATCTGGTAAAGATAGTAAGTGATATTACGTGCCAGATATCCGCTTAGGGCACTGATCAGTACAGCGATTCCCATATATGCGAAAGTTCTGGCTAAATAATTGTTAAGTTGTTCATCGTAGGTATATTCGTTATTCATAATTATTTCTCCTCGCACTTCATTATATCATTCATGACTTCGAATGCTATTTTAAGTCCCACAGAAGCTGTGACGGTGATCATGCTGCCAAAGACTTCCCCGCTGGATGCCAGAGGCAGATTTTTGGAGTAGACAACATCGATCTTTCGGTCATAGCCTTCCTTGCGCACCAGCTGTCTGAACCTTTTGGCCAGTGGATCACCGCTGGTCTTATCCAGAGTAGTCCTGACGATATTGCTTGGATCGAGTCTTCTTCCCGCTCCAAGGGAGCTGATAAACGGAATGTCTTTAGCGTGAGCCTTTTTGGCTAAGATGAATTTGGCGGTTAGGGTATCAATGCAATCGACGACATAATCGACATCACCGATCTCGAAATCCTTATCAATAAAGGCTTCGATCGTATGGACCTTGCAATCCGAGATCCTTTCGATCCATTTCTTCATCTCTTCGACTTTGGATGCTCCAATATTGCCCTTGGTAGTTTGCAGCTGACGGTTCAGATTGCTTGGATCGACCTTGTCAAAATCGACCAGCGTCAATTCACCTACTCCGCTTCTGGCCAGCGCTTCAGCAACCACACTGCCTACGCCGCCTACACCCGCAATAAATACGTGAGCCTTTGCCAGTTTATTAAGATTATCTTCGCCAACTACCAGCCGGACTCTGCTTAAATGATCACTCATGGTACCACTCCCCGATCTGCCTGAAAGCTTCTTCCCAATCATCCCTTTCAAACCAGCTGACTTCTTCCTGATTGTTGAACCAGGTATATTGTCGCTTAGCATATTTCTTGGAGTTGCGGATGATCAGGTCTTTTACTTCCGCTAAGGTCATATTGCCTTGGAAATACTCTTTAAACTCCTTATATCCTATGCCTTTGAAGGCTTCGCTATCAAAATCAACGCCACTTGCAAGCAGGTTTTTGATCTCTTGTTCCAGTCCCTGTTCAAACATTTTACTGACCCGTTTTTCGATATTCTGGTAAACGGTCTCCCGTTTTGCTGTAAGTCCGATATAGAGAGTATCGTAGATCCTGGTATGGGTCTGACGCTTTTCGATCGAGCTTTTGGCTTCATTATTCTGATAATAAATGTTTAAGGCTCTTACTACCCGGCGACGGTTATGGGGATGGATCTTTTCCGCTGAAGCAGGATCGACCTGCTTAAGCTTCTCATAAAGGGTATCATCATCGATATCCTCAAACAGGTCCATCTGTCTTTCTTCTTCCTTGAATTCATAATCATAAAGGGCAGCCTTGATATACAGGCCGGTGCCGCCACAGATTATCGGCATCTTTCCTCTGCCTGCGATATCATCGATCAGCCTGCGGCAGTCTTCCTGAAATTCCTTGACCGAATAGCGCTCATGCGGGTTTTTGGTATCGATCAGATGGTGAACTGCCATCTTTCTTTCCTGCTCACTGACCTTGCCGGAACCGATGTCCAGACCGCGGTAGATCTGGATGCTGTCACCGCTGATGATCTCGCCATCAAAACGCTTTGTTGCCTCGATAGCAAAAGAACTCTTACCGATAGCTGTCGGTCCAACGATTACCAATACCTTTTTCATTTTCTTTTGATCACCAGTTCCTTGTATCCGGTAGCTTTATCATATTCCCTGCTAAAGGAATAGTCTTCCAGTTCCATTAGCACGATCTCGGCCGTAGTATTGACGATGCATCCTTCGCTAAGATGTCCGCCGATGACTAGTTCATTTCCTTTATCATCCTTTAAGCCGGATACGGATATGTGCAGATGCGGACCATCTTTGGATAATGTCCCATTGACGGAGATTATCTCGAAGTCCTGCTCATATTCCTTATATTCCGTTCCGCCAGCAAGTCTGACCTTAAGACGGGAAAGACAACCGACGCTGCTAAGTACTACTGCAGCCTCGATCTTATGGTCTTCGCAATATCTTTCGATCTCTTTTCGAAGGTCCTGACCCCTGGTCAATCTGAAAGCATGTATCATATCTTAATTATATATTTTTCCAAATAAAAATTCGGGTCTTATATCCACCCGAATTTTTTACATGCTTTATATATTCCGTCATCGACATTGTCATCTGTGACATAGTCGACTACCGCCTTCAGTTCCGGCTTCGCATTTCCCACCGCGATGCTAAACCAGCGCGGATCACACATGACGATATCGTTGACATCATCACCAAAGACTACGACATCCTTGATATCGGCACCAAGCGCATCCATCATCTCGATGATGCCCTGCTTCTTGGCGTCATACTGATACATCAGGTATTCCGGTTCAAAGCGGTAATTATCGAGCAGATTCAGGCTCGGAATGATATGTTCATCTTCCTTGGAGATCGAAAACCACATCTTGTAGATGACATCGACCTTATTGAAATCAAAGGAAGGATCGATGATATAGTTGGTCGGTTCCTTTCTTTCACCTACCTGCTGCCTGAACAGATCGCTGTCGCTGTAGCAGTCGATCGAATCATCGAGCATGAGCAGATAGCCGATGCCCAGCCTTTTGGCGTCATTGAGGATGACCTTGCATTTTTCGGTATCCAGCGGGGTATTTTTGACCAGCTTGCCGTCAATGACCAGTCCGCCACCGCCACAACATACCATGTTGTTGACACCGATCTCATCAATGAATGAGCGGGCTTTATAGTGGGCCCTGCCTGTGCAGATGGCCACGAAGTGTCCGTTTTCCTGCAATTCCTTTAATGCCTGCAAAGCAGAAGGAACGACTTTCTTGGTCTTTAAGTCTGTCAGCGTTCCATCGATATCAAAAAATAAATACTTCTTATCCATGTTTCTAATTATACACTATGCCCTGCTTCCTAATTAAAGTGCATGTTAAAATTTAAGCGGAGCCACTATGAGCAGCAAGTATTACGAACAATTCAATACCGGAAAGATCCTGGACGAATATCCCCGCCCGCACCTGGTCAGGAATTCCTATCTGAATCTTAACGGCTACTATGAATATCAGATCACCGATAATAAACAGATGCCTTCCTTTGATCCCAAACAAAGGATCCTGGTCCCTTTCCCGCCGGAAAGCGAATTAAGCAAGGTAAAAAGGATATTGATGCCTGATGAATACCTTTACTATCACCGGCTTATCAAGATACCCCAAGAATTCGGTGATAGGACACTTCTTTTGCACTTCGATGGCATCGATCAGATAGCGGATATCTACATCAACGATGAATTTGTTTTAAAGCACGAAGGCGGATACCTGCCTTTTACCATTGAATTATCGGATATCAGCGAAAGCTTTGATCTGAAGATCAGAGTCAGGGATTACAGCGATACCTCCTTCTATTCCAGGGGCAAGCAGCAGCTTCAAAGAGGCGGGATCTGGTATACCCCGATCTCCGGGATCTGGAAAATGTCTGGCTGGAATGTGTGCCGGATAATTACATCACCGATTACCGGGTAAGGCTTGATCACCAAAACCATACCTTTACCATCGATGTCGACTCTAAAAAGCCATGGTCGACTGCCTATATCGATATCCACAATCAGCGCTACCTTCCGGGTGTCGCGATCCCTTTAGACGGATATGAATTATGGGATCTGGAAAGACCGATATTACATGAATTTACCATTTACATGGATGATGATATCGTCAAAGGCTATTTCCTTAACCGAAAGATCGAATTAAAAAACGATGATCAGGGTCATAAACGTTTCTATCTGAATGATAGGGAAGTCTTTATCCATGGACTTCTCGATCAAGGCTATTACAACGAAGGCATCCTGACCCCGATCAGCGATGAGATGATGATCGACGATATCCTAAAGGCCAAGGCTTTGGGCTTTAATACTTTGCGCAAGCACATCAAGATCGAACCACTAAGATGGTACTACCATTGCGACCACCTGGGCATGCTCGTCATCCAGGACATGGTAAATGGCGGCAGGGAATATAACCCCGTATTGATCTCTTCGCCACTGTTTTTAAAACTGCCTTTAAAGGATAAACTCTATTCCCTTTTTGGCAGGCAGGATGAAAAGGGAAGAAAGCTGTACTACGAGGAACTGGAAGGAATGGTCCGACTGCTTTCCCACTACAACTCCATCATCATGTGGGTGCCTTTCAATGAGGGCTGGGGACAGTTCGACAGCAGAAAAGCCTATGAGCTGATCAGAAAGCTGGATGATGAAAGACTGATCGACCATGCTTCCGGCTGGTATGACCAAAAGATCGGCGAGATCCTAAGTATCCACTGCTACTTCAAGAAATTCAGGATCCCGAAAAACAGGGATAACCGGGCGATCTTCCTCAGTGAATTCGGCGGTTACCAGTTACCGATCAAAGATCATTGTTTCAATGACAAGGAATTCGGCTATAAGAAATACACTTCCAAAGAAGAGCTGGAACAGGGCATTACGTCCCTTTACCATGAACAGATCATCCCGGCTATAGCCAAGGGACTGATGGGTGTCATCTATACCCAGCTGACTGATGTCGAGGATGAGGTCAATGGTCTTATTACTTATGATCGAAGGGTCGCGAAAGTCAGGGTAAATCTCTTTAAGGAACTGCTTAAGGAAGTTAACGGCAGCGAATAAGCAAGGCCGTATAGTATAATTCAATCAGATACTGTTTGTTAGGAGCTTATCATGAAAATTTATTTTGTCCGTCACGGAGAAACTGATTACAATGCCCAGTTTCTGCTCCAGGGTTCAAGTGATATCCCTTTAAATAAGAATGGCATCGAGGTCGCTAAAAAAGAAGGCGAAAAGGTCAGGGAAGCCGGGCTTACCTTCGACAAGATCTATACCAGTCAGTTGAGCCGCTCGATCGATACCGCCATGCTCATCAATAACAGCGATGATTCCTCTTTCATCAAGGATGAAAGGCTGGCTGAGATCGGCTGGGGCCCATATGAAGGAGCTCCATACCTGCCGATGAGAGATATCCTGGGTCCTTACTTCCAGGACTATGAAGGAGCTACGATCGAAGGTGCTGAACCGATGCGTGATGTTGCGAAGAGAGTAAAAGCTGCCTTTGAAGATATCATGAAAGACGCTAAGGAAGATGAGAATATCCTGATCTGTGCTCATGCTATTTCCTTAAGGGCATTGCTTCACGTACTAAGCGAAGGCAAGGAAGAATCTTTCGATAAGGTCCCATTGCCAAATGCCAAGATCTACTGCATGGAATGTCATGACGGTGTCTTAAAGATGCCTTACATGGTCTTCCCTGATAAAGGAGAATAAATTATGAAACTGATGATCATTTCCGATATTCATGGCTCTGCTTATTATTGCCAGCTGGCAATGCAGGCATTTGAAAAGGAAAAACCGGACAAAGTCCTGATCCTGGGCGATGTCCTGTATCATGGACCACGCAATGATCTGCCTAAAGACTATGATCCGAAAAAAGTAGTAGCCATGCTCAACGAAAAGAAAGACTATATCGTAGGAATTATTGGCAACTGCGACGCTGATATCGATGCGGTCGTACTGGAATATCCGATCAGCGAAGATCTGATCTTCTTTATCGGCGATAGAACTGTCTATGCTTCCCATGGACACCGGAAAAACGAAACGAATGTTCCGCCGCACCGAAAAGGCGATATCCTGCTCAATGGTCATACCCATGTCCCGGCCTGCATCGAGCACGATGATTATCTCTATATCAATCCGGGCTCCACATCGATCCCTAAGCAGGATTCCTGTCACAGCTACATGATGGTAAATGACGGCTTGCTTGAGTGGAAAGATCTGGAAGATGGACGTATCTACATGAGCAAGGATCTTAGTAAATAAAAAACGATCTAGACGATCGTTTTTTTATCCTATTCTCTGGCTTCCCATTCATCGAAGAAGCGTTTTAGGTATTCTTCCATGAAAGCGTGTCGTTGTTGCGCTATCTTCTTGGCGGTATCGGTATTGATCATGTCTTTGAGCAAGAGCAGTTTCTCGTAGAAATGGTTGATCGTGGTACTGCCTTTTGAATAGTATTCTTCCTTGTTGTTGATGACCTGTGGCCGGATATCCGGATCATGCATCGGACTATGGTGAGCTCCGGAATACATGAAGGTGCGGGCAATGCCGATGGCACCGATCGCATCCAGCCTGTCCGCATCCTGAACGATCTTGCCCTCAAGGCTATCCGGTATTACGGACTCCTTGCCCCGGAAGGAGACCTCAGAGATAATCTTTACAACGGTGTCTATAACTTTCTCTTCATATCCCAACTCTTTAAGGATCCTTTTAGCATTCATATAAGGTTCCTTCTCCTGACCAACCAGCTTAAAGTCATCGACATCATGAAGCAGAGCAGCCAGAGCAACTATCTCTTCATCACCCTTTTCCTTTTCATTGATCTTCAATGCACTCTTATAGACCCGGTAAGTATGCCAGAAATCATGACCGGTATAATCGTTTTTAAAGAATTCTTCAAGGTATTTCAGTATCTTATCTAATCTTTCTTTATCCATATCTTCCCTATCATAAAAAGGATATCCGTAGATATCCTGTCTTTTTCTTTATGGTCTTTTTCCTATTTCAGGAAATAAGTCTCGACGAAATCAGCGAATCCTTCGTCCTCACAGCTAAGGCGGGTAACCACATCGGCTGCTTCCTTGACATCGTCACTGCCATTGAGCATGGCTACGCCAAGTCCGCTGTATTTAATGATATCGATATCGTTGGAGGTATCGCCGAATGTTGCAACATCCTCGATTGGGAAGCCGGTGATCTCGCAATACTGTTTGAGTGCGGCGCCCTTGCTGGTCCTTGGATCAGTGAATTCGAAGATATGCGGCTGGGTCTTGAATCCGATATACTTGTCTGACGGATGTTTGTCTACATGAGCTTCGACTTCAGGCATCCGGTTGACATCATAGAGTCTGAACATAATCTTCGGATTAGCCTCGCTGTAGAAGACACTGTCATCTTCAGCAGCAATGATCTTCTCGTTGTAGTATTTCTTCCTGGCAACCTCTAGCAGTTCATCGTCTCTCTGGTAGACCATGTAACCATCGAAATACATGTTCATGGTATAGAGATCCTTTAAAGGCGACATCATGTCGACGATCTCCTTAAGGACATCCGGCTGGAGTTCCGTGAAATGGTATTCCTTACCGGTCATGTAATCATGAACGATAGCTCCGTTCATGGCAATGACCAGCTCCGGCTGGAAATCGAGATTCCATCTCTTAATGACATTCTCGGCCTGATAAAAGGCTCTTCCTGAATTGACACAGAACAGGTATCCCTGTTTGTGAAGTTCGTTGATATCTCTGATGGTCCTTTCGGTCAGATTGACACCATCCATTGCCAGTGTCTTATCAACATCGCAAACGATCAGTTTAATATTATCGTACATATCGTTCTCCCATAAACTGATTATACCATTATCTGTACCAATGTTTAATTTATCAGAGCCTGATCTCATCCCGGATAAAGGACTGCAGTCCCTTCTTGATCCTGAATAGCCGATTATCGATCCTTTTAAGATCGGTCTTGGTCATAACACTGATCTCCTTATAGCTGTATTCCAAAAGATAGAGTTTTAATATCGTTCTATCTTCCAGGGACAGCTTTTTCATATACCTGTTTAGAACTTCCTTGTCGATCCTTTCTCTTTCGTTTTTATCCTCTGTCAGGAAGCGGTCCTTATCCTCCATCCGGTCATAGGATACCGGTTCATAGCCATAGATCCTGGACATCTCCTTGGCTTTGGCCATGACCCGGTTTTTGATCACATGATAGGCATAGGTGGAAAACCTGGCCTTATTGATCTGACGGTAGGTATTAAGGGCCATGTCCAGTCCGATCAAGGCTTCCTGATAGAGGTCATCCCTGTCGATCAGATAGTCGGTATTGTTCTGACGGACCTTGTTGACGATCGACATCAACAGTCCCTGATGACGATTTAAGACCGTCATGAAGATCTCATCCTTGTTGGTATTGCTATGATATGCTTCTACTAATTCCTGGTCGTTCATACCTTAATTCTAAAAGGTATCTGACATGCACCAGTCATATGAGAGCACTGATGAAGAGCAATAAAAAAGAGATTATCCACGTGGATAATCTCTGGCTTCCAGGATCTTATATAGCATTATTGCGGCAGCATTGGAAGCATTCAGACTGGTGATCTTGCCATTCATTGGCAGGCTGATCTTGTAGTCTAACTGTTCCTTGACCAGACGGGAGATGCCTTCTCCTTCGGAACCGATCACCAGAGCTATCTTGCGTTTATAGTCCCCATCGCGGTAATCGATGCTACCATCGGCTTCCAGACCGTAGATCCAGTAGCCTTCATCCTTTAGCTTGTTGATGGTGTTAGTCAGATTGGTGACTTCCACACATTTGATGTATTCGATCGCTCCGGTACTTACCTTAGCGACCGTATCATTGAGACTGACACTTTGATGTTTCTTGTAAATGACGCCATCTACTCCTACCGCATCCGCTGTACGCAGTATCGCACCCAGATTGTGCGGATCCTTCAGGTTATCCAGGATGACTATCAGTTCATGCTTACCATTGATGATGTCATTAAGGGCATACAGGCGGTAATCTTTAGCCTCAAAGACTATTCCCTGATGAACCTTGTTGCCTGACATCTTATCCAGTCTGGCCTTGTTTACAGTCTCGTAAGGGATGTGATTCTTTTTCAGCAGCGGTATCAGGTTGCTGTCACTGTAAACGTAGGCCTTGATGATCCGGTTGTTGTTTAAGGCCTCATTAAATGTATTCTTACCAAAACTGATCATATTTGCCTCCAGTCGAAGATCGCTTTAAAGAGTTCTTCCAGTCTCTCGCTTTTAATCAGATATAGATAACCAACGATCGCTTCCAGCCCGCTTGCTACCTGATAGGTCTTCAGATCGCCGTTTTTAGGGATATGCCCGATATGATTGCGGCCTCTTTTATAGACGCCGAGTTCCTCTTCAGTAAAGAAACCGATCGTTTCCAGATGGGTAAAGATCTCGAACTGAGCCTTGGCACTGACATAGTGATTGGCCAGTTTCTGAAGATCGATCGAACGCTGATGCCCGCTTTTGATCAGATATTCCCTGACTTTAAGCGAATAATAGGCATCACCGATGTAACTGAAGGAGTTGGCGCTTATCTCGTTTAAGTTCATTAAAGGATTCCCTTGTCCATCAGCTGTTGACGGTAAGCGTCAGCCTTTTCGAAATCTTTGGCCTTTTTAGCCTCATCCCATTTGTGGTAGAGGTCAAGATCCTCTTCACTCAGTTCCAGTTTCGGATAGACGATACCTAAGATATCCAAAGACTTAAGCAGACTGTTTAAATCCTTAGCCAGTTTATCGTAATCGATCTCCCTTACCCTTTGCAACTGATTGATGACCTTGGTCATTTCATAGATCTCAGTATAGGCGTTAGGGGTATTTAAGTCATCGAGCATCGCATCCAGGAAACGGTCATAGGATTCCTGATCAAATTCATCGCTGTGATAGTCAGCAAGCACCAGTTTCAGCTCTGCGCTTTTAACCGCATTTAATACCTTATTCAGTTCGTTTGCCGCAATATCCAAAGTCTCTTCCGTAAAGGAAAGGGAATCGCGGTACTGACCGCTTAAAAGCAGCCATCTTACAACATTGGCACCATGCTTGGCGATCGCATCCTTGGCCAGGATGATATTTCCCAGGGATTTGGACATCTTCTCACCACCGAAGGTGAGCATGCCATTATGCATCCAGTAATTGGCCAGTTCTGAATTATTGATGGCCATGGACTGCGCTCTCTCATTTTCGTGGTGAGGGAATCTAAGATCCTTGCCACCGCCATGTATATCGATCAGCGGTCCCAACTCATTGTTGATCATTACCACACATTCAGTGTGCCAGCCCGGACGGCCAAGGCAGAACGGACTCTCCCATTTGATGCCTTCATCGGTCTTCTTCCAAAGGGCAAAATCCAGTGGCGATCTTTTCTGTTCGTTCTCATCGATCCTGGCTCCGACTTTCAGATCTTCGGTATTCTGATGGGACAGTTCGCCATAAGAAGCAACTGAGCTGGTATCGAAATAGACATCGCCACTTACCTCATAGGCATAACCCTTATCGACCAGTTCCTTGATAAAGGCGATGATCTGATCCATGGTCTCCGTAACTTTCGGTGCCCGGTAAAGAGGCTCGGTATTGAGGTCCTTTCTGACTTTCTGGAAAGCTTCGATCATTTCCTCGGTCAGCTGTTTTTCCGTAATTCCTCTTCTTTTGGCTTCCTTGATGATCTTGTCATCGACATCGGTATAGTTGGAAACATATTTTACGTCATAACCGATGGCTTCAAGCAGTCTTCTGAATGTATCAAATACTACGACCGGACGGGCATTTCCGATATGGATATCGCCATAAACGGTCGGTCCGCAGACGTACATCTTTACCTCTCCTTCTTTCAGAGGTTTGAACACTTCGTTCTGCAGGGTTTTAGTGTTATAGATCCTTAGTTCTTTCATATGTGCTCCTATATAAAAAGGCGATACAAGGGCGCATCAGCGCGGTACCACCTTTATTTATAACTCTTGCTCTTAACGCGAGCGACGTAAATGGCTACTTTGATTCACCATTTCCCAAAGCGACGCATTCACCGATCCATACCGATCGTTTTCACCAGCCACGATCTCTCTCCAGGTCCTGTGATCAGTTACTATCTCGCTTTTTAGTTTACGTATCTAATATAACATATTTTAATGTCGCAATGCCTGTCGGGCTTCCATTTCCATGGTCCGCTTACGGTCGCTTTCACGCTTGTCGTAATTGGTCTTACCCTTGCACAGTGCGATCTCGATCTTACAAAGACCGTCCTTGAGGATCACTTTCAAAGGGATGATGGTCAGACCTTCAAGTTTTACTTTCTCTTCCAGGCGGTAGATCTCCCTTTTATTAAGCAGCAGTTTACGCTCTCTTTCCTCATCGTGATTGAAGATATTGGCTTCCTTGAACTTAGCAATGTTCATTCCTTTGAGGATCGCTTCATGATTTACAAAGGAAACATAGGAATCCTTGATCTGGACTTTGCCTGCCCGGATGGACTTGATCTCCGGTCCGATCAGGACGATCCCAGCCTCATATTCTTCAATAATGAAGTAGTCGTGATATGCTTTGCGATTGACCGCTACTTCCTTGATGTTGCTCATCTATTCTCCTTCGCCAGGTTCAGGCTGTGGATCAGGTTCAGGGGCGGTATATGAGTACATGCTATAGATAAGAGTATCGTTTTCGAGTGGGCTTGATGCACCGCTGCTGAAGTAGTAGCTGGCCAGCTTGCCATCAAGGTTTGGATCCTCGGTCGCAACAGATGAGCCCTCATTATAGTAGCCAAGTACCAGATAACTGTTAGCCCAGGAGGAGATATCTCCTCTGGTCCATGATCCGATTCCACCTGCCAGCGAACTGAGCGCACTGGAAGGTACCGGCTGAGCGGTATACTGGTAGACCACTACCGAAATGGCGTTTTGGGCATATTTGCTTGTTCCGGCGACCAGGTCTTGCGAACTTACCAGATAGTTATAGCTGTAATCAAGAGTCTCAACATAAGTGACATTGACGGTGTATCCGTTAGCTTCTGCCCATTGATTGACACTGGCAAGTGAAGATCCGACAAAGTCAGGTACCAGATCCTCTTCATTGGCATAAGGGATCGCCCTGATCGTGATCGAATCAATGACGGATACCAGCTTGCCATAAGGATAGCTCTGGCTTAAGACCTTACCTTCAGAGTTTGGAACATATCCCGGATCTCCTTCGGTTACATATTCGATATTAAGAGGTAATCCAACCTTATTGCACCAATCGATGACCTGCTTAAGGGTCATGCTGGTGAGGGTCGGAACGAAGTCCGGCATCGTCTCGTGGACTCTTTCTTCAGTGAAGGTCGTCGGACTGGCCGGATCGTAATAGGTATCGGTATAGGCGAAGGTGAACTGGTTGTTGATCTTGGTGGAGATATTATCAGCCTTGATCTTGCTGATGTAGTTCTTCGCCCAGCTTAATGATTCCTGATAGACCGGAGCAACATATAAAGGCAGTTCCAGAGAATAGTTGTAGGACATCGATCCATATCCAAGCAACTGGTTAGTGATGATCTGGAAGTATCCCAGATTACTATTGACTTCAACATCCGACTTGGCGGAGCTGACATAATTGAAGAATTTGGTGATCTGATTGACTGACAGGTTGGTTGTGAAATTCTCACCGGCGATATCAAGCAGGTTGATGATCATCGACATATCGGCTTTCTTCATGATCTTGATCAGCAGCTGCTGGATGACCTGCATCTGGTTCTTGTTACGGTCGAAGTCTCCGTTTTCAAAGGCATGTCTTTCTCTGGCGAAAGCAAGTGCCTGCTCACCATTGAGGTGGACATTGCCTTCCGGTACATCTACGACATAGGCTCCACGGATCAGATCGGAATTCTGTCCGGTAAAAGCGATCGGATTATAGACATCGATTCCGCCAACGGCATCGACGACATCGACCAGACCCTTGAAATTGATCTCCGCATAGAAGTTGATATCCTGACCAAACAGGTTAGCAACACTATCCACCAGACAGCCACGGCTATATCCGCGGGCATGGGTAAGCTTATCCTTGGAGTTGTTAGCACAGGCGATCGGTACATAACTATCACGCGGGATGGAGATGATCGATACTTCATGGGTATTCGGGTTGACTGTCGCTAAAAGGATCGCGTCAGCAAGGCCACTATAATCCGAGTTCGGAGCAAAACCGATCAAAAGGATGTTAAACGGCGTATTGGTGATATCCATCGAGGAAGAGACATTCTTCTTCATCTCGACTTCCTTGGAGAAGGTATAGATATCACTGACACTATCAGCATATTTCTTCAAAGCTTCATCGATCTGTAAGCTGACCTTATAGGTATCGCTGGCGATGATCGCATCGACTTCTTCGGAAGCCAGGGCAACGATCAGCGAGATGGTATCGTTATAACTCTTGTAATTGACATCGATACCTTCCTGCTCCAAAACTTCCTTACCAATATAGCTGTAGGAAGAGGAATCACTGGATTCGATAAGACCTAAGGTCTTGCCACTTAGCTGTTTGAGGTCGCTGTATTTATTGTTATAGACTACAACGGCTCCCTTGATGGTTTCGTATTGGACAGGGTCGCTATTAACGGCACCCTTGATGGAATTTTTAAGATAATAGGCAGCTCCGACACCCGCGGAAGTAACTCCTAGCAAAAGCAGGCTTACTACGATGATAAAGAATCGCAGTACCTTGCCATTGGAGATATGGCTTTCCAGAATCAGGATATCGACTATTAACAATAAGCAGGCCAAAATACCAAAGGCCGACAGAAAAATGGTCGGATTCAGGTGGTAATAATCTTTGAGATTCAAAAACAAAAGAACTGCCATCACGTGGCAAATGAACACAAAGATAATATTTAATACTTTAATTACGCTTCCTTTGTTATCATTCTTCTTTTTCATTACCAGTCTCCATATACACTTATTACCCGACATTCATTCTCATATCCGGTAATAACATATACATAAGTATATTGTTGCAGCGAAGAAGTATCATAGGTACTGTCTTCATAGACGATATCGGCTTTGATCAGATAAACCGGGTATGTTTCTCCTTTGATCTCGGTAGTCGATTTATTCTTTTCCAAAGTGCTTTCGTCAATAATTACCTCTTTGACCTGAGGCAGGTTCTCTTTTCCATATTCCTGGGCAACGTAGTACATGTTGCGATAGAAGTAGTTCTTGGAACAGAGAGCAAACGAATTGCGTTTTGGTTCATAATAAAACAGATAACCACCAATATCGTAATTACCATTCTTGTTGGTCCAGGTATAGAAGTCCGCTATAAAGCATTTAGCCACCGCTTTTACTTCGTCGATGTTTCCCGGATCGTTTTCATCGAGCGCTTCTCTGAGCTCTTTGAAATATTCCTTCTGGACTTCGGTAGCATTGGCACGAAGAGTATAGGTATATCCTTCGATGACGGTGTTATTCAGCGTTGCTGTATCGGTCATGTTCTTGATCTCTTTACCGAGGATCAGTCCCAGGAAGACCGCTACCAAAGCGAAAATCAAACATACGAAAGTAATTAGCGCTTTTCTTTTTCTTGTTTCCATTACCATACAATTCTACCATTATATTACTTAATTTAAAAATTTCATTTTTTATCGCAAAAAAGTAAGGAAATATCCGATTCCCAGCATGGGGATGAATGCGATCCCTTCTCTTTGATCAGAGTAAAAGGTAAGGCGATAAGACAGGCAATGAGCAGGGCCAGACAATTGTGATAAAGATCAAGATACATGCCGGCCATCATGATGAACTCGATATCCCCGAATCCCAGGCACTCTTTTTTAAGGATCTTTTTACATATCCATGAGATAAAAAAGATCAGCAATGAAAAAAGAAAGCCCGGAATAAGGCTTATAAATGGATCGTTTAAAATGATCAGGAAGATCAGATGGTTGATGATACCAATTAGGATAAAGATCTCGTTGATCATCCGTATCTTTAGATCGCTGTAAGACATGATAAGGATGCAACCCAAAACTACAGACATCTCGATCAGTGCCAACCGGTCTTTAATATGGATATATAGGATAAGTTGAGCGATTCCGGAAACAAGTTCATTTAGTGGATGAAGGATACTGATCTTTTGACCGCAGTACCTGCATCTTCCTTTTAGCAAGCAAAAACTCAGTACCGGTATCAGATCGATCATCTTCAGCTTTTCCCCGCAATGATCGCAATGGCTTCTGGATGATCTGTCTCTGTTGATCAGTCTCTCACTTAGACAATCATAAAAACTGCCCAGGCACATACCAAGGATCGTTACCAATAAATATTTATATATGATCAATAATTATTAATAATTC
>JAFWFB010000130.1 GCA_017512625.1 Erysipelotrichaceae bacterium | reverse complement strand
TGCTTACTGACGAAGACTATCCGATCGATGATGATCTTTTAGCTGATCTTAGTTTTTACCTGCAGGAAAGAGGCATCGATATCCCGGTAACCACCGCAATCAAGGTCAGGGAAGAGAATGAAGCCGTGCCGGTCGTGGATATCAGTTCAATGCCTAAAGTCGTCAAGGAAGTAAAGAGCAAACCGGTCTACCAGCGCAAAGATGAGCGCTATACGACGCTTTATATCCGTGATCTCAAGGATGAAGTTGCTAACGTCAGCTTTGTTGGTGAAGTATTCAGAGTAAATAATATTACTACCAAAAATAACCGTCTGATCCAGACTTTATATATCAAGGATATCGACAGTGCCGTCATTGCCAAGCGTTATGAGAATCAGCGCAATACCAGGGAAGAACTGGAAGGAGTCAAGACTAAAACGACCTATTGCTTCTATGGTTCTTTCCGCTATGACGAATACCAGAAATCCTATGTCTTTTTCATCGACAAGATGAACAAGGATAAGCCGCTGATCGAAATGATCGATGACGAAGAAGAAAAAAGAGTGGAGCTGCACGCCCACTCCAACCGCTCAGAGATGGATGGTGTCTGCGATGTCGCTGATATCGTCCAGGCGGCCTTTGACATGGGTCATCGCGGTCTGGCCATTACCGATCATGCGGTAATCCAGGCTTTCCCGATCGCTCAGAAGAAGGTCAAGGATCTTTTAAAGAGCCATAAGGATCGTGAATTCAAGATGCTTTATGGCGTGGAATTCAACCTGGTCGAAGAAAACCTCAATATCGTCTATAATTCCAAAAATGAAGTTTTAAGGAATCAGGAATACGTCGTCTATGACTTGGAGACTACCGGTCTTTCCAAGAATTATGATTCGATCATTGAATTCGGTGCCGTTGTCGTAGCTGGTGGCGAGATAATCGATCGCCGTCAGTTTTTCATCAAACCGCCGATCGAGATCCCGGTCAACATCCAGAATTTGACCAATATCCGTCAAAGCGATGTTGAAAATGCGAAAACCTTTGCAGAGATGGCCGATGAGATCTGCGATCTTTTCAAGGGACGCATTCTGGTTGCCCATAATGCTTCCTTCGACTTTGGCTTTATCAATGAAGAACTTAGAAGGATCAACCGTCCTTTGCTTGATGATACCGTCATCGATACCCTGGACTTTGCTAAGGCGCTGTTTAAGCATCGCCGCTCTTACCGTTTAGGTAATATGGCAAGGCTTTACAAGATCGAATTTAACGAAGATGTCGCTCACCGGGCCGACTATGATGCGGAAGTGTTGCAGAAGGTATTCAATAAACTGCTTAAGGATGCAGCAGAGCTGGGGATCACGACTGCTGATGAACTAAGAGACTATAAGAGTGAAGGTGCCTTTGCCCGTAATTTCTCCCATCATGCCACCGCCATCTGCCTTAATAAGGATGGTTTAAAGGATCTCTTTAAACTGGTATCCATTTCCCATACCGATGAACTGGCTATTTTCGGCAAGGCCAATGCCAAGGCCAGTGGCAGCGAATATCTGGCTGAACCAAGGATATTCAGAACGACACTTGATAAATACCGCAAGGATATCCTTATCGGCAGTGCCTGTCTAAATGGTGAAGTATTCGATACGGCAGCCTACGGTTCCCAAAGCGAACTGGAAAAAGCCATCAGCTACTACGATTACATCGAAGTCCAGCCTTTGGAAAACTACCGTACTTTGATCGAATCCGGCAGTATCCGCGACCTTGATACCCTAAAGGATATCGTCAAGCGCATCATCTATACCGCCATCGATCAGGACAAGATCGTCGTAGCGACCGGTGATTTGCACTACATCAGTCCGGACCAGAAGGTCTTAAGGGATGTCTATATCAGTGCCCAAGGAATCGGTGGTGTCAGACATCCGTTATATATCTATGACACCAACCGTCGTCTTAATACCGAAAACCCTTCACAGGGATTCCTTAATACCAGGCAGATGAAGGAAGCCTTTGCTTATTTAAATGACGAGAAGCTCATCGAGCAGATCGTCGTTGATAATACCAATAAGATCCTGGATATGTGCGATACGCTTTATCCGATCCATGACAAACTCTATACGCCAAAGATTGAAAACTCTGAGCAACTATTGACCGATCTTGTCTATGATAAGGCTCATGAATTATATGGCGATGATCTCGATCCAATGATCGAAGACCGTATCAAGAGAGAACTGGATGCGGTAATATCCCATGGTTATGCGGTCATTTATTACGTATCCCATCTGCTGGTCAAAAAGTCCAATGAAGATGGTTATCTGGTCGGTTCCCGAGGAAGTGTCGGCTCATCGCTGATCGCGACCTTATCCGGAATCACCGAAGTCAACCCTTTAAAGCCGCACTACCGCTGTCCGAAGTGCAAGCATTTCGAGTGGGTTGATGATGCTGTTAGCGGCTATAATCTGTCTGATAAGGTCTGCCCGGAATGTGGCAGCATGATGATCGGCGATGGTCAGGATATCCCGTTTGAGACCTTCCTTGGTTTTAATGGCGATAAAGTCCCTGATATCGACTTAAACTTCAGTTCGGAATATCAGGATAAAGCCCACCTGTTTACCCGTGAGGTGTTTGGCGAAGACCATGTCTTTAGGGCCGGTACCATCAGTACCGTTGCTTCCAAGACAGCCTTTGGTTATGTCAAAGGCTACATGGAGGAATACCATATCAATACCTTGTCTGATGCCATGATCGAAAGACTGGTCGAAGGCTGTACCGATGTAAAGCGTACGACCGGCCAGCATCCGGGCGGCATCATCGTCATTCCAAGCGATTATGACGTCTATGACTTTACCCCGATCCAATATCCGGCCAACGATCCGGATGCGGTATGGCGCACTACTCACTTTGATTTCCATGAAATCCATGACAATGTCCTTAAATTCGACATCCTTGGACATGTCGATCCGACAGCAATGCGTCTATTGCAGAATATCAGCGGCATCAATCCGCGGGATATCCCGATGAATGATGCCAAGGTACTTTCGATCTTCAACAGTACCGATGCCCTTAATATCATCAATCCGAACTACACCGAAAAAACCGGTGCTTTAGGCCTGCCTGAATTCGGTACCCGTTTTGTCCGTGGTATCCTGGAGCTTACCAGACCGCAGAATTTCAGTGACCTGGTACAGATCTCCGGTTTAAGCCATGGAACTGATGTCTGGTCCGGCAATGCCCGTAACCTGATCGAAAACGGTATCACCCTGCCTGAAGTAATCGGCTGTCGTGACGATATCATGACGACCATGATCTCCTATGGCCTGCCTAATAAGGATTCCTTCACCATCATGGAAGGTGTCCGTAAGGGAAGAGGATTGACGCCGGAGCAGGAAAAGCTGATGCTTGAGCACAATGTACCGAAGTGGTACATCGAATCCTGCAAGCTGATCAAATACATGTTCCCGAAAGCCCACGCGGTAGCATATGTTATCATGGCGATCAGGGTCGCTTATTTCAAAGTCTATTATCCGATCTATTACTATATCAGTGTCTTCTCCTTAAGAGTCGATGCCTAT
>JAFWFB010000129.1 GCA_017512625.1 Erysipelotrichaceae bacterium | reverse complement strand
TGGGTTCCGTTACCGAAACGATCAAGGAAACGATCGATGCATTGACTGCTCAGGGCGAAAAAGTCGGTCTGATCAAAGTTCATCTGTACCGTCCATTCAGCACTAAGTACTTAAAGGCTGTTATTCCTTCAACCGTTAAGAAGATCGCAGTTCTAGACAGAACCAAAGAGATCGGTACCAGAGAACCATTATACCTGGATGTCTTAAGTGCTTTAGCTGGCGATGGTTACACCATTATCGGTGGCCGTTACGGTTTAAGTTCCAGAAATACCGCTCCTAACCAGATCAAGGCTGTATACGACGAATTAAAGTCAGCTACGCCAAAGAGTGAGTTCACCATCGGTATCAATGATGATGTTACTCACTTATCATTACCTCTTGATCCTGATTTCCATAACAAGGCAGATTACACTTCTTGCTTATTCTATGGTTTGGGAAGTGACGGTACTGTCGGTGCCAACAAGTCTTCCGTCAAGATCATCGGTGATAACACTGATAACTATGCCCAGGCTTACTTCCAGTACGACTCTAAGAAGGCCGGCGGTGTTACCAGATCTCACTTGAGATTCGGACCTAGCCCGATCAGATCTACTTATTACGTAGAAGATGCTGACTTCATCTCCTGCTCACTGGATGCTTACTGCTTCCGTTATGACATGGTAAGAAACCTGAAGAAGGGTGGTACCTTCTTGCTGGCTACTTCTTTCCCTGCAGATGAGATCGAAAACCATCTTCCCAACAGAATGCTCGCCGGTTTAGCCAAGAAACAGGCTAAGTTCTACATTATCGATGCTACTGCCATCGCTAAGAAGACCGGTATGGGCAGACATACCAATACTATTCTCCAGAGTTCCTTCTTCGCTCTCAATGAACAGATCATGCCTTATGCTAAAGCTGTTGAATTGATGAAGTACATGGCTGAAAAGACCTATGCAAGAAAGGGACAGGAAGTCGTTGAAAACAACTGGAAAGCTATCGATGAAGGTAAGGGCGGACTCGTTGAAGTTACCGTTAAACCTGAATGGGCTGATCTTCCATATGATGTCAACAGAAAGAGCACCGGTGATGAATACTTCGATGTTCATGTTCAGGGCATCAACTCACTGGAAGGCTATGACCTGCCGGTAAGCAACTTCACCAAGTATGACCTGCTTGACGGTTCAATCCAGAACAACATTTCCTTCAAGGAAAAGAGAACCATCGCTGTCGCTGTTCCTAAGTGGAATCCTGACAACTGTATCCAGTGTGGCTTCTGTAGCTTCGTATGTCCTCACGGAACCATCAGACCGTTCTTACTGACTGATGAAGAAGTTGCTAACGCACCAATGGAATTCGAAACAGCTCAGGCTATCGGACCAAATGTCAGCAACCTGCGCTACCGTATCCAGATCTCTCCGGCAAACTGTGTAGGATGTGGATTATGTATCACTGAATGTCCGGGCAAGGGTGGCAACAAAGCTCTTAGCGCCTGCGATATCAACGCTGCTATCGGTGAAGAGCCATTAGCTGATTACCTGTTCAAGGAAGTTGAACCTAAGACTGAATACTTCAAGACTGATACCGTTAAGGGTTCACAGTTCCTGCCTCCATACTTCGAAGTATCCGGAGCATGTCCTGGATGTGGTGAGGCTCCTTATTACAAGTTAGTCTCCCAGTTATTCGGTAAGGACATGATGGTCGCTAACGCAACCGGATGTTCGATGATCTACAGTTCTTCAACTCCAAGTTCACCATTCATCAAGGATAAGAACGGAAACGGTGTTGCCTGGGCCAACTCCTTATTCGAAGATAACGCTGAATACGGCTTCGGTATGGCAATCGCTCAAAGCTTCAAGTCTGCCCGTATCCTTGAAATCATGGAAAACTACCTGAAGAACAATCCGGAAGGAAATTGTGCATCAGTATTCCAGAAATACATCGATGCCAACTGCGACCGCGATATCCAGAGAAGCATCTGTGCTGAACTGATTTCAGCTGTTAAGGCTTCTGATGATGAAAGCGTCAAGGAACTGCTTGAATACGAAAGAGATCTGATCTCCAAGTCAGTCTGGATCGTCGGTGGTGACGGATGGGCATATGATATCGGTTACGGTGGATTAGACCATGTCTTAGCCAACAACCTGAATGTCAATATCTTAGTACTTGATACCGATGTTTACTCAAATACCGGTGGTCAGGCATCCAAGTCCAGCCAGGCTTCTTCGATC
>JAFWFB010000001.1 GCA_017512625.1 Erysipelotrichaceae bacterium | reverse complement strand
CGTGATGACGATGAACCTTTGACCAACGAACAGATCATCGAGACCTTGAATGGTTTCCGTCAAAGGATCATGAACTATGATGAAAGGATCTTTGAAGCTCAGTGTGCCTTTACCAAGAGGAATGTTTCCAAGATCTTTGTCAGTGCCAAGAAATGTCTGGATCAGCAGTTTACCTGGTGCAATGCGGTCGGTGTAGCGCTTAGCAGAGAGGAAAACAATATCAAGAACGGTTATGATTCCGGCTATGCGGTAACAAGCAAGGGAGCCATCGATGATCTGGAAGAAAAACTGGATCATATTGCTGAATTATCGACCCTTTTACTCAAGTCCAAGCCGATCGTTCCGGGAACCTATACCATCATTACCGATCCTTCGATCACCGGCCTGATCGCTCATGAAGCCTTTGGCCATGGCGTTGAGATGGATATGTTTGTTAAAAACAGAGCCAAGGCCAAGGACTATGTCGGCAAGTATGTTGCCAGTCCGATCGTCAACATGCGCGATGGTGCCGGCAAGGTCGTAAGTTCCGGTTCCTACTTCTTCGACGATGACGGAGTGATCGCCAATGAGACCCTGATCATTGAAAACGGCATCCTTAAAGCCGGTATCAGTGATGCTCTAAGTGCTATGGAGCTAAAACAGACCCCAACCGGCAATGGCCGCAGGGAATCCTTCAAGCGCAAGGCTTATACCAGGATGACCAATACTTATTTTGAAGCCGGCAAGGACAAATACGAGGACATGATCGCCTCAGTCAAATACGGATATCTTTTATGCGATACCAACAATGGCATGGAAGATCCGAAAAACTGGCAGATCCAGTGTACGGCCTCCTATGGTCTGGAGATCAAGGACGGCAAGTTTACCGGTGAAGTCGTTGCGCCGGTCGTCATCAGCGGCTATGTGCCGGACCTGCTTAAATCGATCACCATGATCAGTGACAAGGTCAAGATCCATGGTTCCGGCATGTGTGGCAAGGGCCATAAGGAATGGGTCTATGTTTCCGATGGCGGACCATATCTGAAAGCGGAGGCGAAACTGGGATGATCAAGACAATTGTTAAACTGCTTAAGGCCAACAAGGAAGTCAGCGCCTATGAGCTCAATGTAAATCAAAAGGATTCCTATGAACTTTTCTATGTCGGTGACAAGCTGGAGACTTATCGGGCTACCGATACTTCTTCGATCAGCGTTACTGTTTACCATGATTTCGACCAGTTCAGAGGAAGCGCCTCCTTTACCTGCAATGCCTCAGATAATGAGGAAAGCATCAGTGTTAAGATTGCTGATGCGGTAAAGGAAGCCTTAAATGTCAAAAACTTGTATTTTGAACTGAGCAAGCCGGAAGCTTATGCGGAAAAACCAGAAGAGAAGCAGGATCTTAAGGATATCGCCTTTATGGTCGGTGAAGCCATCGTTTCTGCTGATAGACCGAAGAAGGCTTCGATCAACAGTGCGGAGGTCTTTGTTTCCCGCAACACTCACCAATACCTAAATTCCAACGAAGTCGACATGAAGGAACACCACTTCTCGATCTTCTTTGAGATGATCCCTAACTATGCGGGTGAAAAGGAAGAGGTCGAACTCTATAAGTCCTTTGAGACCAATGCGATCGATTATGAAGAGATCGCAAAACAGGCAGCTGAAGCCTTAAAGAATGTTGAATACCGTGCCTTAGCCAATCCTTTAGAGGATAAGGATCTGAAAGTCAAAGTACTGATCAGCGGCGAGATGAGAGATCTGCTTCTTGATGAGCTTACCAATGAACTATCCTATAGCATGCAATACATGAACTTCTCTCACTTTAAGAAAGGGGATAAGATCAGCGACAAGCATCTTGATATCACCCTAAGACCGGAAGTGGAAGGAGCCTACGGTTCCAAGGTCTTTGATGGTTATGGAACCATCTTAAAGCCGGTCGAACTGGTAAAGGATGATGAAGTAGTCAATTACTATGGTGATCTTCGCTACGGTTACTACCTCAAGGAAGAGAATATCACCGGTCTGGTACCGGTCGTCTGCCTAAAACCGGGTGAAAGATCGATCGAAGAGATCAGGAAGGAACCATATCTGGAAGTGCTTAACTTCAGTGCCCCACAGCTGGATATGAACAGCGGCTATTTCGGCGGTGAGATCCGTCTGGCCTTATACTTTGACGGAAAGACTCTTAGACCGGTAAGTTCCCTTTCGATCCAGGGCGATGTCTATGAAGCACTTAAGCATCTGGAACTGAGTAAAGAGACTGAGACCTATGGCAACTACAGTGGCCCTAAGTATCTGGTCTTTGAGGGAATCAATATCCTATGATCCTGCTTAAGGATGGCAGCAAAGTCGAGATCAGGCAGCTGAGTGTCGCTGATGCCTTTGAGCGCATCAAGTTCAGACTGAAACTGGCAGCTGAGACAGAAGCTACCATGAACCGCTATCCGGAAGAGGTCAACCAGGATATCACCATCGAGATGGAAAAGATCGAAGATGGTATGGAAAGTCCCCATAAAGGCCTGTATGCCTTTAAGGGCTCAAGGATCATCGGCTATTGCATCTATGGTCCAACAGAGGATACCATCAAGTCCCATCATCGGGCCTATATCGGTCTGGGGGTCTTAAAAAAGTATACCAATCAGGGATTGGGTACAGCTTTCATGGAGATAGTTCTTAAAAACCTCAAGGAAGAAGGATATACCCAGGCTGAGCTGGAAGTCGTGGAAGACAATGTCCCGGCCATCGCTCTTTATGAGAAATTCGGCTTTGTGGAGTATGGCCGCAGGCCTAACTCCTTCATCCTGAAGGATGGCACAGTCAAAGCCAACATTTTAATGTATAAAACCATTTAATCTATACAGCTGTTATATAATTTAGTTATGAAAAAACTGACCTTGGGGATCCTTGCTCACGTCGATGCGGGCAAGACGACCCTGTCGGAAGCGATACTAT
>JAFWFB010000128.1 GCA_017512625.1 Erysipelotrichaceae bacterium | reverse complement strand
GGCCCAGAAACAGAAGGTAAAACTGCCAGGCGATACGATCGAAGAGTACCAGAAATTCCTGTTTGATTGTTCCAACGCTGAAAACGTCAACCAGTACTTAAAGATGTTCGATGATCCACTTAAGGTCATGCAGGACCGTGATTCCCTGATCCTGATCACTAAAGAACTGATCGAAGATCTGGCAAAGCAAGGTCTGGCTTATGCTGAGATCCGCTTTGCTCCACAGCTTCATACCGCCAAGGGCATGAGTATGGAAGAAGCTGTTGAAGCAGTCCTTGAAGGAAGAAAGCAAGGAATGAAGGCCAATCCAAGCATCAAGATCGGTATCATCACCTGTATGATGTCAGTCGGTGATGACCAAGTCAATTACAAGGAAAACGATCAGACCATCGATGTCTGCAAGAAATATCTGGGCAAGGGCGTTGTTGCCTTAGACCTAGCTGGAGCCGAGGGAATCGTACCATTATCCAACTTCGGACCGCTGTTTGCCAGAGCAAGGGCCTTGGATCTGCCTATCATCTGCCATGCCGGCGATTCCCAGGGGCCGGATACCGTTAGGGATGCGATCGACTTCCAGGTAACCCGCATCGGACATGGTCACCATGTCTATGATGATCCGGAACTTACCAGAGAACTGATCAAGAAGGGTATCGCTTTAGAGATCTGTCCGACTTCCAACATCCAGTGCAAGACCCAGCCTTCCTATCCTAAACACCCGGCAAAGAATCTGCTTGATCAGGGTGCCAAGGTTACCATCAATACCGATAACATGACGCTGGCCAGGGTAACGCTTGATGATGAATATGATCACTGTCTCAATGAAATGGGCTTTGATTACAACGATCTGATCCAGGTCAATATCAACTCGGTAGAAGCATCCTTCATGCCTGAAGAAGATAAAAAGGCCATGATCAAAAAGCTCAAGACCTTTATTAAATAAGCATTAAAAAAGAGAGACATCAGTGATGTCTCTTTTTTTATTATCTTTTATTAATCGGAGATCTTGGTTCCGCAGAAGGTGCAGAACTTGGATCCTTCTTCGATCTTGTTGCCACAGTTAGGGCATACGGTTACCGGCTTATCGCTTACCGGTGCAGGGGCTGGTGTGACCTGCTCTACTTCACTAAAACGTCCGGTTTCGGTTTTTGGCTGTTCAACAGTCGGCTGGACAAATTCAGGTGTTCTGTTTGCTGAAGCCTTTTTCTTTGATCTTCCGGCCAGTACCAGTACGACAGCGACCAGAAGCACAGCAGCAAATACTACGAACATCACGCCGCTGCCGCCACCCTGTCCTTTGACCGGGGCATTGGCAATGTAAAGAGTTGAGATTAGTTCATCGACATCGACATTCTCTGATTCCCAGACGGAAACGACGATATTGAAGATCTTATCATCAGCTAAAACCAGATACTGATCATCGATGTAGTAGTCATTGGTGATGAACATCTTGGTCTGAATGTGGATACATTTGTAATCGTTTGAAGTGAAGGTACCGATCTCACTCTTGGTGATATCGTAAGTGATCGAATCACGGACAGCCTGAACATCTTCATCGGCCGGATATTCACCATAGTAGTTGTAATAGGATTCGACGATATTGTTAAGGATTCCCTCACAATAGTCATCAGCATCTTCGTTTGTGACATCTTCCATGTATTTAAGATTGGCACTTGAATAGAAATCTCTGGTATCCAAATCGGTGTCACTGCTTGAGAAGTAATAAATGTAGACATTGGAATCGGTGCTGGAATCGTAGAAATTGTACTGATCACTGCGTTCGAATTCGTCAGGCAGTTCAATGCTATAGCCGCTGCCGCTGAATTCGCTGGCTGATACGCTGATCGGTAACAGCATCATCAGCAATGCAGCAACCAGCAATCTGGTAATTGCTTTTTTCATGCGTTTTCTCCTTGTTTATTATTGTAATTTGGAATATTCAATAGCTACCAAGCTGGCGACCATAGCGTTGTTAAGAGCCAGGGCAACATTGGATTCGAATGATTCGCCACCGGTCAGATCCTTGATCTCAGCCAACAGGAACGGAGTGATGTTCTTGCCTCTGACCTTTAAGGCATTGGCCTTGGCGATGGCTTTTTCGATCGTGACCTGCATCTGGTCGAAGTCCATGGCATACTTATCCGGGATCGGATTGCCTACGACCAGACCACCCTTAAGGCCAAGATCCCACTTGGCTTTGGCGATGGCTGCAACTTCAGCTTCATCCTTGGCGCAATAGTCCAGTTTCAGTCCGCTGGTCTTGCAATAGAAGGCCGGGAATTCATCGGTCTTATAGCCGATTACCGGAACACCGAAAGTCTCCAGGTATTCCAGAGTCAGGTTAAGATCGAGGATAGCCTTGGCTCCGGCACAGATGACGCATACCTTGGTATTGGCGAATTCCTGCAAGTCGGCGCTGATATCCATGGAGTTTTCACCGCCACGGTGAACACCGCCGATACCGCCGGTCGCAAAGAACTTGATTCCGGCCATTTCCGCGATCAGCATCGTGGTAGCAACGGTAGTAGCTCCGGTCTTTTTGGTAGCCAGATAGACGGCTACGTCTCTGCGGGAAGTCTTGCCAATGTTGTCACCATGACACATCAGTTCCAGTTCTTCCTCATTAAGACCGACCTTAAGGCGACCGTCAATGATGGCGATCGTTGCCGGGACAACACCCAGGCTTCTTACCAGCTTTTCAACGGAATGAGCAAATTCCAGGTTCTCCGGATAAGGCATTCCGTGGGAAAGGATGGTGCTTTCCAGGGCGATTACCGGCTTGTTTTCTGCCAGTGCCTGCCTGACTTCTTCTTTAACATCCAAATAATTGTGCATATTTATTTACCTCACTTCATCTATTGATGGAATACTGATTGCCGCACCCGGACGGGTAACGGTGAGACTGCTGGCCTTAGCTGCCAGACTTAAAGCTTCTTCGATACTTTCTCCCTTCAAATAGGAAGACAGGAAGAAACCGGTAAAGGTATCGCCGGCGGCCGTGGTATCTACGGCTTCGACCGGATAGGCATCCTGATGGATGACATCATTTCCTTTGATATAATAGGAACCCTTTGCTCCGACTGTCATAACCACTTCCTTATCAAGGCTGCTAATCTTTTTGACCAGCGTCGCAAGATCGGCTTTTGGATCTTTTACCAGAGCAGCGCCTTCGACCTCATTGACAAAGATCAGATCGACCAGCTTCATCGGATATCCTGCAACCTTTTCATCGAAAGGTGCGATATTAAAGACGATCTTAAGACCTTTGTAATTGGCCTTGATCATGACCTTATCGAGATTGGAGATCTCATTTTGGATCAAAAGGACATCGCCCTTATCGAAATGCCTCAATACTTCATCGATGTCTTCTTCACCGATCGCCTGATTGGCACCACCATGCAGGATGATCCTGTTTTCCGCATTGCTTACTTCGATTATCGCATGACCGGTCGCAAGCAGATCATCTTCCAGGACATAGTCGGTATTAACGCCAAAGGCATTGGCATAGTCCAAAAGATCCCTGCCATCACGGCCGACCTTGCCAGCCAGATAGACATCCAGTCCGGCCTTGCTTAAAGCAATGGCCTGATTAAGGCCTTTACCGCCATAGCTTCGGTGATACTGATCGGCTAAAAGCGTTTCCTTAGGCTCACAAAAGTGTGATGTATGATAGGTATGATCGTAGTTCAGGGAACCAAAACACAAGATCTTCATATTATTACCTCTCTTTAATATCTTATCTTAAATGAACCGAGGATTAAAGATGGCAATATGGTAGAATTAAGTAAAGAATAAAGGGGAAAAACAAATAATGAAAATTGGAGTTTATTACGTATACAGCAATAACGTTGCTGGCGATGTCATTAATGAAGATAACTTCAATTTGATCAAGCGTCTCTCTGCCGAAAGCGGCAATGAGCTCGAACTGATCGAATTGGATCAGGTCAATGATTACGATCTGGTATTTAACTTCATCGGTGGCGGCGGAACCGAAGGCCGTTTCCTCCAGATCCTGGACAAACTGCCTAGACCGGTCTTCCTGCTTACTTCCGGTGCCAGCAACTCTCTGGCTGCCTCCATGGAGATCTTATCCTATTTAAGACAGAATGATATCCAGGGCGAGATCATTCACGGTTCCGAGAACAAGATGGCTACCAAGATCGCCAATCTGGCAAAGGTCTTCAAGACCAGAAAGACCATCCGCAGCTTAAGGATCGGCCGTGTAGGAAAACCTAGCGACTGGCTGATCAGTTCCGATGTCGATGCAGCAACAAGCAAGGAATTAAACGGCATCGAGATCGTAGATATCCCAATGCAGGAATTCTTCGATGAGATCGCCAAGAAGCAGTACGAGGAAAACGAGTTTACCAAGTTATACAAGGAAGGCTGCCGCTTCCCGGAAAGCGAGATCGAGCTATCCTTACATATCTATGGTGCTCTAAAAAGGATCTGCACCAAGTACGGTCTTAAGGGTGTTACCGTAAGATGCTTCGACCTGCTTGAACCGATCAAGGGAACCGGATGCATGGCTTTAGCCATCCTTAACTCTGAAGGAATCTACGCCGGATGTGAAGGCGATACTCCTGCCCTGATCTCCATGGTCATCATCGGTGAATTAAGCGGCGAGAAAGTATTCATGGCCAATCCTTCAAGGATCGATTCGGACAACAACCAGATCGTCTTTGCACACTGTACCTTACCGATCACCATGCCGGACAAGCTGGAATATATGACTCACTTCGAATCCGGTCTTGGCGTTGCCATCCGTGGCAAGATCACCGAAGGTCCGATCACTGTCTTTAAGGCTTCCGGTCTGCTCGATGAATACTATGTCGATAGCGGAACCCTGCTAGAAAACCTTAACGAATTCAATCTTTGCCGTACGCAGATCAGACTGCAGTTAAACGACATCAATTACTTCCTGACCGAATCCATTGGCAACCATCACCTGATCGTCAAAGGCGATCATGCTGATCTTGTCGACGAATTCTTCAGATGGCTTTAAAATAAAAGCGAGAGTGATCTCGCTTTTATTAATTAATTGATAATGGAGGACCATTATGAGTTCAAACAAGATGGAAATATCTTGCGGGGCAGTGATCTATACCCTGATCGATGATGCTGTCCACTATGTGATCATCTATCAGTTAAACGGATTCCACGGCTTTCCTAAAGGACACATGGAACAAGGAGAAAGCCAGCTTGAGACCGCAAGGCGTGAGATACTGGAAGAGACCGGATTAAAGGTGGATTTTATCGATGGCTTTAAGCAAGAGGTCACCTATCCTCTTCCCCAAAAACCCGGTGTCACCAAAAAGGTCATCTATTTCCTGGCCAGATATCAGAATCAACAGCCTGTCTTCCAGGAAAGCGAAGTGCAGGATCTAAAGCTTCTTGAGTATGATGATGCCCTAAGGATCCTTGAATATGACAATTCAAAGGGGGTCCTTAAAAAGGCTCATGAATTCCTGAGGGAGAAGGGGATCGAAGGATAATAAAAAAACGGTTATGGATCCATAACCGTTTTATTTTTTACTAAACGATAAATCGCTTATTTTCTTCTTCCAGGAACTCTGGTTGCAGGAAGACCTGCAGGCTTAACTTCCCAAGCCTTACCATCAGAACCATAGATGGCGATCATCTTCTTTAAGTATTCTTTCCAGCCCTGCTGAGCAGTTCTGAAGATGCTGAACTTAACTTCTGCACTCTCCCAAGCTCTGGCTGCAGCCTGCTGAAGGTCAGTATTGATATTAACTTTGTTGATACCTAACTGGCAAGCTTTTCTTAATGATTCATCATCAGTTCCTGAAGATCCGTGAAGAACCAGTGGGAAGTGGTTGGTTGCTTTCTTGATAGCTACAAGTCTGTCGAAATCAAGATAAGGAACGAATCCTTCTGGGTAAGCACCATGAGCGGTACCGACAGCAACAGCTAAGCAGTCAACACCGGTCTTTTCGATATATTCAGTTGCGAATTCAGGATCGGTTAATGCTGCATCTCTATCTACATCGTACTGAGAAGCCTGACCAACATGGCCTAATTCAGATTCAACTGAAACACCGCAAGCATGAGCAAACTTAACAACTTCTGCTACGTCGCGGATATTCTCATCATCTGGATAAGAAGATCTATCGATCATTACTGAAGTGAATCCAGCCTGGATGCACTTTGCAACCTGTTCGATTGAAGCACCGTGGTCTAAGTTGATAGCTACAGGGATACGAGACTGTTCAGCTAAAGAACGGCAAAGATGTCCGAAAGCGAATACATCCGGAGAAGCCATGAAAGCAACGTCTAAGATAAGAGGTGCATTCATTTCTTCGGCAGCTTCGATAGCAGCTCTAACTAATAACTCGTTATCAACGTTTGGAGCAGCAACACCGTAGTTGCCTTCGCTAGCTCTGTCAAGAATTTCTTTCATTGTTACAAGCATTTTAAAGTCCTCCTTTTTTACTTTGTAAACATCTACATTCTACTATCTTTTTTTTGGGAAGAAAGAGAATACTATCCAAAAATTTTTATGTAAGCGATTACATAATAAAAAAGGGCCTTACGGCCCTGTTAGTTTAGACTAACTAAGATTATACCAGTCTGCTTTCGTAGGTAGTAGCATCAGGCAGTTCAGGTACTTTGAAGCCGAAGAATCTTAAGGCTTCCTGGATCTCCAGCTCCCAGAATCGCCACTCATGAGCATATCCAGGTCTTACGGTGAAGGTTGCCTTGAGTCCGACTGATTCAGCGTATTCCTTGAAGTGCATGAAGTTTTCCAGAACACCGTCATTGCCACCGCAGCAGAAATACAGTTTAGGCGGATTTTCCATAGCCGCAACATCTTTTACCTTGTCCCAGACATTCTCATAGGAAGCAGCCCACTTCTCGAATCCACCGGCAGCTTCGACAGTCATCTTCTCACGCTCATACATTCTGTGATTAGGATCGTTTAAGATCGAGCGGATGTCGCTTGGTACGCCAGACATGAAGGCAGCACCGGCGAATTTGTCAGGATGATTGAACAGATACTTGCTGACACCACCGCGGGCACCCATGCTAAGACCGGCGATGAAGTTGTCTTCACGCTTGTCAGATGCAGGCAGCCAGCCATAGATCATCGGCATCAGTTCCTCGGTCAGGAAGTCGAACATCTTAAATGGCGGAGTGATGTTGTCCCAGTTTGAATAGTTGCTGTTGAGGGCTGAAGGCATGACGACCATCAGATCATTCTCAGTAGCATACAGTTCAATATTGGTTCTGCGCAGGTAATCGTTGTAGCAGCCAAGAGTACCGTGAAGCAGCCAGAGGACCGGATACTTCTTACCTGAACGGTAGTATTCCTTGGCATTTTGTCCCTGCTTAATTGATGGCACGATAACTTCAACATCAGTGTTGAGGTTAAGGCACCAACTGCGATAACTAAAGTGTACTAAACCCATTATTATTTCTCCTTTATTTGTACGCATAAATTATAACTTGTATTTTAAATATGAAAAAGATACGGATGCTATAATTTGAATAGGTGATGAAATTATGAAAGTAGTAATGAAGAGTTTAACCAAGATCTTCCCTAACCGGGATAAAAAGATCAAGGAAGATGTCGTTGCGGTCGATCACTTTACCATCGAGATCCCTGATGGCAAACTGGTCGGTCTGCTCGGTCCTTCGGGATGTGGCAAGAGCACACTGCTCAATCTGATCAGCGGACTGGAGACGCCAAGTGAAGGTCAGCTGTTTTTTGGTGATGACGATGTCACCAATACTCCTCCGGAATTAAGAGGAATCGGTTTGGTCTTCCAAAGCTATGCCCTCTATCCTCATCTGACTGTTTTAAGAAACATTACTTTCCCTCTGGAAAATCTCAGGAAAGAGGAAAGGATGAGCAGGGAAGAGATGGATAGACGTGCACTGGAAGTCGCCAAGCTGGTGCAGATCGACAATCTCATGGAAAGAAAACCTAATGAACTTTCCGGTGGCCAGCAGCAGCGTGTCGCTATCGCCAGAGCGCTGGTAAAACAGCCGCGGGTCCTGCTTCTTGATGAACCATTAAGCAACCTCGATGCCCGTTTGCGCTTGCAGACCAGGGAAGAGATCCGTAAGATCCAGAAGCAGACCGGCATCACGACGATCTTTGTAACCCATGACCAGGAAGAGGCCATGAGCATCTGTGATCAGATCATCGTCATGCGTTCCGGCAAGATCCAGCAGATCGGCAAACCGCAGGATGTCTATGACGACCCGATCAATGTTTTCGTTGCAAAGTTTTTGGGAACTCCGGCGATCAATATCTTCAACGGCAAGATCCAAAACGAAAAGGTCTATGTCAATGACCAGCCGATAAGGGATGCCAAGGGGCTGGAGGATGGCGATGTCTCCGTTGCCATCAGGCCGGAAGCGATGCTTGTTGATCCAAGTGGTGTGCTTACCCTGGATCTTGAAAGAGTCGAAGTCATGGGCAAGGATACCAGTGTGGTAGCCCAAAGTCCTGCTTCCTTAAGCGGAACGATCAGGGCGATCGTCCGTACCGAAGATAATATCGATACCGATAAGGATACCATCACTTTCAGCATCAGCAAGATGCTGCTGTTTGATAACTATGGAGAAAGGATCAGATTCGTCGATGAGTGAGAATAACCGCAAAGCCTGGCTCTATCTTTTGCCGGCTATCCTGTTTTTACTGGTCTTCATGGTCTATCCTCTGATCGATGCCTTTATCTATTCCTTCGAGGAAGGCTATAATTTCGCATCTTCTTCCTATTTCGGCACCGGCCTTTACAACTATTCCTATGTCCTGCATGATACCTATTTCATTCAGGCCCTTAAAAATACTTTTATCCTCGTCATCATCACCGTTCCGGTATCCACCGGACTGGCTTTGCTTATCTCGCTGGCTTTAAATTCCATCAAGGGATTAAAGAATCTGTTTGAGACCATCTTCTTCCTGCCTTATGTCACCAATACCCTGGCAGTCGGACTGGTCTTCATGATCCTTTTTAAGACCACCGCCTATTCCCCGGGTCTGATGAATGTCATCATCAGCTCCCTGGGTTTTAACACCGTCGATTTCATCGATGGACCTTACTGGGCAAAGATGCTGGTAATGTGCATCTATACCGTCTGGATCGTATTGCCATTTAAGATCCTGCTGCTTACCAGTGCCCTGGCTTCCGTCAATCAGGATTACTACAATGCGGCCAAGGTCGATGGCGCATCCCGCTTTAGGATCTTTACCCGCGTAACCTTGCCGATGATCTCTCCGACCCTC
>JAFWFB010000127.1 GCA_017512625.1 Erysipelotrichaceae bacterium | reverse complement strand
GATGAACATGTCAAGACCATCATTCAGATGGGTGTTGAACACATTAAGGAGTAATCTTATGAAGAAGAAATTTGATCTTATCGATTTGGATTGCGCTGCCTGTGGCGCCAAGATGGAAGCGGCCATCAAGAAGATCGAAGGGGTAAATGATGCATCGGTATCCTACATCAACCAAAGACTGGTATTGGATGCTGATGACGAGCGTTTCGAAGAGATCCTCAAAGAAGTAGTACGTGTCTGCAAGAAAGTAGAAAGCGACTGCACCATCGTCATCAAATGACCATCAAATTAAGAAAAAAGCTGATCAGGATCGCAGTCGCTCTGAGTGCGTTTCTGATCCTTTTTATTACCGACCATCTCTATCCCAACACTCCCTATCTGCTGATCGCTTCACTTATCCTTTTTGTTTACGCCGGTTATGACGTCATCATCAAAGCCTGGAAGAATCTTAGAAACCTTAATCCACTCGATGAAAACTTCCTGATGATCGTTGCTGCCATCGGCGGCTTTTATATCGGTGAATATCTTGAAGCCTGTGCTGTCATCATCTTCTATCAGATCGGCGAATGGTTCCAGGACTTTGCGGTAAACCGCTCACGCAATGCGATCAAATCGTTGGTCGATATCGCTCCTAACATCACCACCAGGATCGATGGTGATGATCTGGAAGAGATCGATGTCGATGAGATCGCGATCGATGACCTGCTTTTGGTAAAACAGGGTCAGAAGATCCCGGTCGATTCCATCGTTATCGAGGGTAATGCCAACCTGGATACTTCATCCCTTACCGGTGAGTCGCTGCCTCAATATGTAAAGGAAGGCGACAAGATCCTTTCCGGTTGCATCAATACCGATGGCATCTTAAAGGTAAAGGCTCTTAAGACCTTTGAAAACTCGACTGTCTACAAGATCATCGAAGTCATCCAGAATGCTCCGGATGTCAAATCCAAGACCGAAAACTTCATTACCCGGTTCGCAAACGTCTATACGCCGATCGTGGTGAGCCTTGCTGTTTTGATCGTCGTCATCCCGGTCGTATTCTTCAAGCAGGATTTTAACAGCTACATGTTTAGAGCCTGCTCCTTCCTGGTAATCAGCTGTCCTTGTGCCCTGGTCATCTCGATCCCGCTCTCCTATTTCGGCGGTATCGGCGCCGGTAGCAGGAATAACATCCTAGTAAAAGGATCCAGTTTCTTAGACCGTTTAAATGATATCAGGATCATCGCCACCGATAAGACCGGTACCCTGACCAACGCATCATTTAAGATCAGGGAAGTAATGACCTATGATCTCGATGAAAGCGCCGCCTTATCCTACATGAAGCTATCGGAAAAGTTTTCCGATCATCCGATCGCCAAGGCTATCAATTCCTTGGATATCAAAGAAGCTGAAGAAGAGATTATCGAACATCAGGATATTAAAGGAAGAGGCGTCATAACTACGACCAGGGATCACCGGATCATACTGGGAAACAAGGAACTGCTAGAGCAGCAGGGAGTCGAATGCAAACCTTGTGACTCCCCTTATCTGGCCTTATATCTTGCCCTTGATGGAAAGCATGTGGCTACCATCACCTTGGAAGATGAGGTCAAGGAAGAAGCCAAGGTATTAAGCCTTTTAGGCAAGAAGACCATCATGCTTACCGGCGATGATAAGCAGGTAGCCAAGGATGTAGCAGATAAGCTTGGTATCGATGAATATCACGCCAAACTGCTGCCATTAGAAAAAGAAGCTTTGGTTGAAAAGCTCAAAAAACAAGGACCTACCCTCTACCTTGGCGATGGCATCAATGATGCTCCATGTCTGGTCAAGGCCGATATCGGTGTCTCCATGGGTCAGATCGGAAGCGACCTGGCAATCGAAGCAGCCGATATCATCATCGGTGATGACAATCTCAACAAGCTGCCATTGATGTTTAAGATCGCCAGAAAGACCAAGACTATTGCCTGGGAAAATATAATCTTCTCGATCAGTGTAAAGATACTGATCCTGATCATGGCTGCTTTTGGACATGCCTCGATGTGGCTGGCGATATTTGCTGATGTGGGTGTCGCGATCATTGCCATCATCAATGCTTCCCGTACATTATCGATAAAATAAAAAAAACTAACTTAACGTTAGTTTTTTATTCGTTCTATTGGTGACTCGTACGAGATTCGAACTCGTGAATGCCGCCGTGAAAGGGCGGTGTGTTAAGCCACTTCACCAACGAGCCAAATAATGGCGCCTGAAACAGGACTCGAACCTGTGACCCACTGGTTAACAGCCAGTTGCTCTACCGACTGAGCTATTCAGGCAGTGCTTAAATATAATAACATAGTATTTTTTTCTTCGCAATATCATACATAGGATTTTCCTAAATAAAAAAGGCCCTTAATAAGGGCCTTTAATATTTACTTGATCTCCAGGATGACATTGCCATTAAGCTTGACATCGATGACATCGCCGGCTTTTAGGAAGACGATGCTTGGTGCATTGTTTTGCGTTGCCTTAATGGTATAGATCTGATCGTCTGCTTTAAGGTAATAGTAGGTATCACCATCGATCATTACCTTATCGATCTCCTGGATCCTTAAGGTCTTTTCCTCAGTAAGATCGGAATCGATATGCGATACATCGCTGAGATTGCTGATCAGATTGAGCAGGATCTCTTCGGTATTGCGGTCAGCCTTTTCAACATAGACCTGCTGATAATCCTGAGCATCCAGCACCGCATACATCTTGACCAGTCCGGCGCTGTCCTTCAAGGAAGTAAGATAGATCGGCTTATTGTTGACATTGATCAGGGTCGGGAAAGTTGAGGTATAGCCGTAGTTGAGCACTTCACCTTCAACCGATTCCATTGCCGCATACTCTGTCGAAGCGCTGATCAGGATCTTTTGCGCCTCGTGAGTACGCAGATTTACCAGATAGAAGCCGATATTGGATTCATCGGAAACGATGCTGGTAAGGCCTGTATAAAGCCAAATATCGCCTTCCTTGGAGATATAGTTATATCCTTCGGATACCTGGGTGACTCCCTGCTGACCGATCTTGGAATTGAAGAAACCATTGCTGTAAAGACCGTTTTCATTGAGCTCTTCCGTAACCAGATATTCCGGATAGATCCTGTCTACCCAAGTCGGAAGATCTTCTACTTTGTAATAGGTTGAAGAACCATCACATGGATCAAGGATCACTGCTCCTTCGACCATCTTGATGTCGCCAATACCCTTATAGGTATAAGTGGTAGCAATGTAGTATGGATGTCCTTCTTCATCGATCTCGAAAGTCGGTTCGCCAAAGATCTTGGTCGGATATGAGAAGAACAGCTTACGCATCAGGTTGTCATTGAAATAAGCACTATTGGTATATTTCATCTCGACTTCCACGAAGCGGGCCACACCGGTCGTCGTATTGACGATGACATAACCAGGTACGGTCTTATTCTTCAGGAATTTGATAAAGCTGGCGTGGGCCAAAGGCGATACCCTGTAGGTTCCGCCCTGGTAATCGACTTGTGAGTATTCCTCAGAGACATTGTACTGGGATACCAGATCGACCATCTGACCCATGGTCTTATCGCCTAAAAGGACGGAAGACTTGCGGTCGATGATCGCGGTCTTACCGAATTCATATTCCGGCACTTCGGTAAAGTCGGTAACCACGATATTGATACGGTTGGCGTGAGCCTTAGCATTGAAAAGCGGAGAGAAGACGATCGAAGAACCAAGGATCAAGATCAGACTTAAGACGATGATCCCGAAAGCGATCTTCAGATCGACTCCGCCGATAGTATACTTGAATAATTTCTTAGCATCGTTTTCCACTGCGACTTTGCGCAAGTCCAGGTTCATCACCATGTAAACGATGCAAAGGAAAATGAGCAGTACGTAGAAACCTTTGCTCTTAAGATTGAGGGCCGGTGTGAATGTGTATAGCAAAAGGGCAGTAAGCACAAACAGCACCAGGAATTTTATAAGCTTATTTTTCATTTCGCCTCCAAACCGGATAGCATTAAGCTATCCTCAATTTATATGTTTGCAGTTATTTTTTTTAATTCGCCGTTTTCGTAGACGTAGAAGTTAGAGGTGACAGCAGCTCCTTCACCCGGTTCATCATCGAGGAAGTCTTCATCTTCGTCCTCATCGCCAAAGAAATCATCGAACTCATGAGGATCAAAGACAGTCTCAGTCTCCGGCTTGTGATCCTTATAACGGTATTCTCCGCCATAAAAGAATCAAACAGATCTTTGATCTTCTTTATTTCATCAGTTGAATTGCATGTAACGGTCAGTGTTCAATTTCGCTTGTTATAATTAATCCTCCTATTGCTATAGAAATCAGTCTTTAGAATCATTATATAATTCCTGGAACCTAAAGAAAACCAGATGTTCTTCCTCAGCTTTTAGATCATTTATGATCGTCATAGCTTTCTGTTCGCTATAACCCCGTTCCAGAAGCTTATTCAGCAATTCTTCATCCACATCTTAATTATACATTTGCATCTGATATAACATAAAACATCAGTTTGTCACTACTGTTTAAAGCATTAAAAAAGCCCTTCATGCAAAGGGCTTTTAAGATTTGATCAATATAAATACTATACTAATTCGATGGTTGCCATCGGAGCAGCGTCGCCCCTTCTGACACCTGTTTTGGTAACTCTGGTGTAACCACCGTTACGGCTGCTGTATCTGGTAGCCAGTTCATCGCAGACTTTCTTGACAGCCTCTTCGTCAAAAACATAAGAAGCAATGCTACGTCTGGATGCCAGGTCACCTTTCTTGCCTAAAGTGATCAGATTGTCTACTACCGATCTTAATTCCATTGCCTTCATCTCGGTAGTTTCGATCTTTTCCTTAAGAATCAAAGCGGTAGCCTGGTTCCTTAATAAAGCTTTACGATGATCAGCAGTACGTCCTAATTTACGATTATTCATACTTCTTACTCCTTATTAACTCTTCTGAATTCAAGATTCAAAGCGTGTACTTTATCTTTAACTTCCTTCAAAGACTTCTTGCCCAGATTTCTGACTTTCATCAGATCGTCTTCGGTCATTTCGATCAGTTCTTCAACTGTAGAAATACCATGACGCTTCAGGCAGTTGTAACTTCTTACTGACAGGTCTAATTCCTCGATGATCATGTTGGTCTTGTTATTAGCCTTTTCAGCGATCTTGTCTTTGATCAATGATTCACCTTCAGCCACAGCTTCATCAATGTGAGTAAGAATCTCTAAGTGATCCATTAAAATCTTACTTGCTAAAGCGATAGATTCTCTCGGTGAAATAGTACCATCGGTCGTGACCTCGAGGATCAGACGATCGTACTTGGTGCTTTCTCCGACTCTGGTCGGCTCAGCCTGGAAATTAGCCTTAACGACCGGAGTATAGATGGAATCGGTATAGATGGTACCGATACCCTGCGATGTAGCCTGATAGATGCGCTTGTTCTCTTCATTGGAGACATAGCCGCGACCGATCTTAGCCATCATTTCCATGTGGATCTCGCTGTCTTCCTCAAGGGTACAGATGACCAATTCCGGATTGAGGCATTCAACGCCGGCCGGTAATTCGATATCAGCAGCGGTAACTACCTTTGGTCCGAAAGCATCGATACGTAAGGCATGAGGCTCATCATCATTGATCTTAAGGATAAGTGACTTAAGATTCAGGATGATCATGGTTACATCTTCCTTAACGCCCTTGACGGTCGTGAACTCATGGAAAACATTGTCAATCTTGACCGAGTAGACAGCAGCACCCGGAAGGGAACTGATCATAACACGGCGGATAGCATTTCCTAAAGTTGTTGCGAATCCTCTTTCGAGCGGTTCGATCAGGAAACGACCGAAGTTAGTGGTAAGATCTTCTTCTTTGATCTCAATTCTGGCTCGTTCAAACTTGTTCATCAATATCCTCCTAACCTCTAGGTTTCTTAGGTGGACGGCATCCGTTATGAGGAATTGGAGTTACATCGTTGATCGATGTGATATCGATTCCGCAGCCATGAATTGATCTGATGGCAGCTTCTCTACCCGGACCGATACCCTTTACACTTACTTCGACATGACGCATACCCTGGTCGTAAGCGGCCTTAGCAGCGGCTTCACCAACCATCTGAGCTGCGTATGGAGTTGATTTTCTTGAACCTTTATATCCCAGTGCACCTGCACTTGACCAAGAGATCGCATTTCCTGCTTCATCAGTAATAGTAACGATAGTGTTATTAAATGTTGAATGAATATGTGCTACACCCTTGGCAATATTCTTTTTTACACGTCTTTTACGTGCGACTGTTTTCTGTTTTGCCATAATTATTTCCTCCTATCGACTATTTCTTCTTATTAGCAACGGTACGACGTGGTCCTTTACGTGTACGTGCATTTGTTTTGGTTCTCTGTCCTCTTACAGGAAGGCCTCTTCTGTGTCTGATACCGCGATAGCAGGCAATCTCCATTAAACGCTTGACGTTTAACTGGTTATCACGTCTTAAATCACCCTCGAGCTTGGTTCCTTCGAGAGATTTTCTCAGATCATTGACCTGTTCATCGGTCAGATCCTTGACTCGAATATCTTCACTGATTCCGCATTCTGCAAGAATTTTCTTGGCTGTTGGAAGTCCAACACCATAAATGTATGTCAGTGACACTACTACACGTTTGTCACGTGGAATGTCAACACCAGCAATACGTGCCATTAATAATCCCTATGCCTCCTTAACCTTGTCTTTGTTTGTGTTTAGGGTTTTCACAAATAACCATAACGCGACCTTTACGCTTGATAACGCGACATTTTTCGCACATTGGTTTTACAGATGGTCTAACTTTCATCTTTTCTTCCTCCCTATAGACTACTTATGTCTGAATGTAATACGCCCACGTGTTAGATCGTAAGGTGAAATTTCCACGGTCACTCTATCACCCGGTAAAATGCGGATGTAATGCATACGGATTTTACCGGAAACGTGAGCCAGGATCTCGTGTCCGTTCTCCAGTTTCACCTTGAACTGAGCGTTTGGCAACGTGTCGGTTACCAAACCTTCGATTTCAATAACGTCCTGTTTTGCCAAATACTTAGTCCTCCTTTGTCAGAATCTTGGCGCCATCTTCCAGGATGGCTACGGTGTGTTCGTAATGTGCCGCCAGCGAATGATCGCGGGACTTGACGCCCCAGCCGTCACTCAGCGTATAGCAGTGCGGCTTTCCCATGAACGTCATCGGTTCGATGGCGATGCACATGCCCTTCTTGAGAAGTTCGCCTGTGCCGGGTCTGCCTACATTAGGAACGTAGGGTTCTTCATGCATATGTGTGCCGATGCCGTGTCCCGTATATTCTATCGGCAGCGAGTATCCGTGCGCTTCGACATAGGTCTGTATCGCGTTGGATATGTCGCCGATATGGTTACCGGGAACCGCCTGTTCAATGCCCTTGTAAAGAGCTTCTTCCGTCACCTTCATGAATTCGATGACTTCCGGCCTGACATTGCCTACGGTATAGCTCCATCCGCTGTCGGCCATGTAACCCTTGTAGGTGGCTACGACGTCGACGGTTATGATGTCACCATCCTTAAGTATGGTCTTCCTGTCAGGTATTCCGTGTACAAGCATGTCGTTGACCGACGTACAGCTTGCACACGGGAATCCCTGATAACCTTTCTCTGTAGGTATGGCACCGTTCTCTCTGATCACCTGCTCAGCTATCCTATCTATCTCATAAGTACTGATGCCCGGAACGATGATCTCTTTCATTTTCTTGTGGACCAGAGCTATGATCGTTCCGGCCTGATCCATAAGCTCGATCTCTCTAGGTGATCTCAGAGTTATCATGTTTACCCCAGCAGGGACCTGATATCTTCAAAGACTTCTTCTGCCTTCTTGGAGGCATCGATAGTCTTCACAAGTCCCGTCTTTTCATAATATTCAATAACCGGTTTTGTTGATGCATAGTAAGCATCGAGTCTGGTGCTCAGCGCATCCAGAGTATCATCTTTCCTCTGGACCAGTTCACCTCCGCATACATCACAGATACCTTCGACCTTGGAAGGTTTGTTTCTTATGTGGTAGATCTCCTTGCAGTTCTTGCAGGTCCTTCTGCCGGTGATCCGGTCTTTGAGGATCTCGTCATCGACCTTTAAGTCGATGATATGATCGATCTTCATATTCAGTGATCCCAGTATCTTGTCCAGGTCGATGGCCTGTTCCAGAGTTCTCGGATATCCGTCGAAT
>JAFWFB010000126.1 GCA_017512625.1 Erysipelotrichaceae bacterium | reverse complement strand
TGTCCATGGTGATATCGACTTTATCGATATCGATACCGGCCTTGACCTTGGCTTCATAAGAGATATAGTAATCGATCTTTTCCGGGTTATTTTCATTGGTGACTTTGACCACACCGTTATAGACACATTCAGAAGTTGAAAGTTCATTCACATCGATTATCTTATGAAGAGTTGAAACGGTATTGATGTTAACTTCCTTCTGGTTCTTTTTTATCATTTCGGGAATAAAGATCGCGCCTAAGATGATAACTGCTAATAAGGCCAATACAGGAAGTGTTTTCTTCCAATTGATACTTTTCATTATTCCTCCTTCTTATCCGATTCTAGTATATCATTTATTTGTCGTTGTATTATTTTTGGAAGAGTCGTATATAATAGGAATATGATTTACGTAAGTTCCGATCTGCACGGTTTTCCGATCGCAGAATATCATAAATTATTGGCCAGTACCGGCTTTGGACCCGAGGATACCCTCTACATCATCGGTGATGTCGTAGACAGGGGAAGCGACGGTGTCGAGTATCTGCTTTGGACGATGAGGGAGCCAAATGTGCACCTTCTTTTAGGCAATCATGAGCTGATGATGAGAGACTGCTACTGGCTGTTTGAAAAAATCGATGAAGAAAAGATCAATCAGCTCAGTGAAGATAAGCTTTATGCCTATCAGGCTTGGGATCTAAACGGCTGTCAGCCGACCATCGAAGGCATGCGCAGACTCCTAGTCCAGGATGAGAAGATGATCGATGAGATCTTCAAGTATCTGTTTAAGCTACCACTGTATCAGTTGGTAAGTGTCAACGATCAGAACTATCTGCTTGTACATGCGGGACTGGGAAACTTCAGTCCGGATAAAAAGCTGGATTCCTACAGCGTTCACGAACTGGTCTGGAACCGTCCGGATCTAAGCGACAGCTACTTTAGCAATATCACGACCGTCATGGGTCATACGCCTACCGAATCCTTCTCTTCGAAATACAAGGGCCGGATAATAAAAACCCCAACCTGGATCGATATCGATACGAGTGCCGGCTGGGGTGGTAAGCCATGTATTTTGAGACTTGATGATCTTAAGGAATTCTATTTCGATCAGTTATCTGAAAGCGAGATGAATCCGACCATCTCATTGAAGTAGCCGATCTCACTCGAGGTTCCCTGCTGGTTGCATTCAACATAGAGCCAGTTGCTTGGAATTCCCTCCGGTACAGTAACATCGATCCTTAATCCCTGCCCGCAATTGAGCATCATGACATCGATCTGTTGGTTATCGACGAAGACCATGCGTTCAACGTCGAAGGTGCCGCTGTATAGTTCGATCAGGGTGTGGTGGTTCAAAGGAAAGACATAATAGCGATCTAAAGGGTATTCACCGATGGTGACTACCTTTTTTACATACTGATCAAGCAGTTCCGGTCCATTGATCCAGACCAGTGCCAGATCCTTTCCGGAAGCTTCCATGAACGGGTAGGAGATGCTTGGATCCAGCTTGGAGATGAAATGGAAGATCGGATTGTCCACATCGCCCTTTTCCATGACGACGATGTAGTGGTCGCTTTCCTTGGCATTCATGTTCTCACTCAGGGTATTGACCAATACTTCCAGGATGATCTTATCATCGACCATGGTGCCATAAAACTCGTTTGAGACTTGATTCATCGAACCGGTCAGTTCAAAATACCAGTTCGGATTGCCCTGCTCCTTGAAACGATCACCTTCAATTATGTTGAGCGTTAATTCCGGCTCGTAACAGATATTGTCATAGTCCTCGAAGATGACATGAGTCCCCTCGATCCTTAAGGACGTTTCCCTGGTATAGGCATTGGAGACATCGCTGAAGCAGAAGACCTTGATTATGTCCGTGGAAAGATAGTCGCCCTGAAGGGAGTCGATGATCCTTTCCGGATCAAAACCCTGCTCTGGTTCTTCAACCGGTTTATCGTTATTGCCTGTGCATCCCAAAAGCAGCAGGACCATTATTAAAAGAATTATCTTGCGCATATGTCATCCTAAAGAATTCCCAGGATCCTGATCAGCGTCACGACGTTGACATCAGCGGCCTTTTGCAGGTAATTCTCGTATACCGCAGCATCCGCATCATCACTGATGGCCCTGATCAAAACGCATGGGATATCGAAGGCTTTGGAAGTTAAGATGACCCCAGCCCCTTCCATCTCACAGATATCGGCCTTAAAGGTATCCTTCAAATACTGTTTGTCTTCTTCTTTGCCGATGAACTTGTCGCCGGAAGCGCTGATGACAAAGCGGGTATCCGGATAGCGCTCGGCGATCTTTGCCCTTAGATCTTCATCCATCATGATCTCCGGCTGGCCGATCGAAGTGTAGGTACCCGGACCTACCGGATCGATCTCACTGATATCGTACTGGTAATGAACGACTCTATCAGCAATGACGCAATCCAGGATCTTCAAGTCCTCGCTAAGCTTTCCCGCCACACCGATATTGATCAGGCATTCGCAGCCATACTTGGAAACAAGTAATGTCGCTAAGATCGTTGCCTTGATCTCTCCGGCGCCAGAGCGGGAGACATAGACCTCCTTGTCCTTGTAGGACAGGATGCGGATGGTAAAACCACTGTCTTCAATGGTCCTTTGAGGTTTGAGGACGCGGACCAGTTCGCTCAGTTCCTCGTCCAGTGCAGCAATTATTCCTATTCTTTTCATCATTATAATTTTAACTTATACCGCTGACTAATTCATTAATTGGTGTGTTTTTTATGGGAAAACATATTATAATAGGTATGCAGCCGGAATGTAGCACAGCTTGGTAGTGCGCCTGGTTCGGGATCAGGAGGTCGCAGGTTCAAATCCCGTCATTCCGACCATTCGAAAATAATAGTACGGATCATCCGTACTTTTTGTTTTAACCAAGCATTTCCTTTGAAAGCTCTTTGACCTTTTCACATTCCTTAGGGAAAACAGTCTGATGTCTTTCATACTTGGCCTTCGCATCGAAATACCATGGCCAGTCCGTCTTGGAGTAATCTTCAAGCTGTTGCGTATCCCCGCTTACAAAGACCTTGGTCGGACCTACAAAACCAGT
>JAFWFB010000012.1 GCA_017512625.1 Erysipelotrichaceae bacterium | reverse complement strand
GATAGGCATTGGGCAAAGGTCGGAAGATCATAGGGGATGACGTGGGAATCGTCAAAATAGTTATCATCAAAGGTGTGATACTTGCATGGCAAACCGGTGATGATGTTGTGCCTGGCCGGGATACAGACCGGATTAGGGGAGTAGGCATTGAGAAAGTTTCCCCCCTCATTGGCGATCCTATCCAGGTTAGGGGTGATCATCTGGTCATAGCCGGATGCGTGGATGGTATCGAAACGTTGCTGATCGGTCGTGATCAGTAGGATGTTAGGTCGCTTATTCACATTGTTACCTCTTTATACCTAAAGTATAACGAAAACAGCCGATTATTCCATCTCCTTTTGACTAGGTAAAGGGATCATTTTCATATCCTTTTTTTATGTCATTTTATTTGATCAAAACTAATGGAAGTTGGAAAGATTATAATATATACTAAAAAAGTGGAGGAGAACAAAAAATGAAAAAATTGTTTGTTGCTTTACTTTCCTTACTGATGATTTTCTCAATGGTCGGTTGTACTTCAACCAAGCCTGAAGAGGAAGAAACCAGCAAGAATCTTGGCACTTTAACAGTTGGTTTCGTTCCTTCCAAAGAAGCTGAAGTCATTCTTGAGGCTGCTGAGCCAATGAAAGAATGGTTAAAGGCTAAACTGGAAGAAAAAGGCTACACTGTTGATGCCGTTGACCTCAAGGTCGGATCTGATTTCACCGCTGTTGGTGAAGGTATGATCTCCGGATCTATCGATATCGGTTTCCTTAACACCGGTACCTATGTTGCTTACCAGCCAGATGGCGTTAGGCTGGTCGTCGAAGCTCTTAGAGCCGGCGTTGCTGATGACACAGGAAAAATCTTCCCTGACAATCAGGACTACGCTCAGTACAACTGTGCATTCACTCAGGATGCTACTGAACTCGTAACCGGTTACCCTGGATTAGTATACGTTAACATTGCTACTCCAAAGGGTGAAGAATTATATCAGAAGACCGTCGATGGAACCCTGACTTGGGAAGACCTCGACTCTGCTTCTTGGTACACTTCTTCTTCAACCAGCTCTTCAGGTTACATTTACCCTTCAATCTGGTTAAACAACAAGTTCGGTGAGGGTGCAGGTAACGAAAGAAGAACCATTGCTGATCTTTCTACTGTTACTAAAGACCAGTCCTATGCTGTTATGATGAACGCTCTGATCACCGGTAACGCTGATGTTATCGTTGGTTACAGCGACATTCGTAAAGATGCTGCTTCTACCGAAGCATTCGAAGCTGCTTATGCCGATGAGATCGCTGCAGGCACTTACAAGACTGTCTGGGATATCATCAAGGTCATTGGTGCTTCACCATACATCATGAACGATACTATCAGTGTTGGTACTAACGAAAAGATCACTGACGAACTTATCGCTGACTTACAGGATATCTTCACTAACATGACTGCTGACGAATTATTAATGGTTAAGCCATACAGCCATGCAGGTTATGTTGTCGGTGCTGACTCTGACTACGATGCAGCAAGAACTGCTAATGCAATCTTCGCTGAATAATTAAAAGCACTATTTCAAGGTGCACCATTTAATGGTGCACCTTCTTTTTAAAAGAGGGTATTTCTATGATTAAATTCGAACATACAGACAAGGTATACAATAACGGCGTCAAAGCCCTTGATGATGTCAATCTGGAGATCGAACAGGGTGAATTAGTCGCTATTATCGGTTTGTCCGGTGCTGGCAAGAGTACTCTGATCAGAACAATAAATAAGATGATTGATATTACCGGAGGTAAGGTTGAGGTCGATGGTGTCGATGTCTCTTCCCTTTCCGGTAAAGCCCTAAGAAAATTCAGAAGAAAGATAGGCATGGTCTTCCAGTCATTTAATTTGGTCAGCAAGACAACAGTCATCAATAATGTCTTAAGTGCCAGAGTAGCTGACATGTCCCTGTTCAGAACGATATTCGGTCTGTACTCCAAAGAGGATAAGGTCACTGCCTTGGAAGCCTTGCAGAGAGTCGGAATTCTTGATAAGGCCTATGTGCGTTGCGACCAGCTATCCGGTGGTCAGCAGCAGCGTGTTGCATTGGCAAGGACTCTGGCGCAGAATCCTAAGATCATCCTGGCAGATGAACCGGTCGCTGCCCTGGACCCTATCATGGCTGATGTAGTCATGAACGACTTTAAACGTATCAATAAAGAATTGAACATTACGATTCTTATAAATATTCACCATGTCGATCTGGCATTGAAATTCGCTGACCGAGTCATCGGTATCAAGGCCGGTAAGATCGTCTATGACGGCCCGGCCAACAAGATCGACGATGCAATGCTGGAACAGATCTATGGCCGTGCTTTGAACGATGATGATGTAATGGAGAAGAGCAATGCTTAAGGACCTGTTACACATCTTTTATCCGAACAGTTACGAATTAAAAGACGGAACAAAAGTTAAGGAAAAGTTCAACTACACGCCTTATCTGGTCATTTTATTTGCTGTCTTGATCCTG
>JAFWFB010000125.1 GCA_017512625.1 Erysipelotrichaceae bacterium | reverse complement strand
GCGGTCTTTGGGGAATGATCGTTGCCCTTCTCAAGCAGCGTTTTGGCGCCAATGAGATCCTGACCATGATCATGTTTAACTGGATCGCTTACTACTTCTCCAATTATGTGGTAAACCTTAAGTCGGTCATCGCCGGACAGGGACAGATGTGGTCTAAGGAGATTCAGGAAAGTGCCAGGATAACTCTGACATCGCTTACCAAGGTATTGTCCAATAAGGCCCATTACGGTATCGTGATCGCCATTGTCATTGCCTTTGTCATCAATTATGTATTAAATAAGACCACCTTCGGCTTTAAGCTTAAAGCCATCGGACGCAATCAGCACGGTGCTGAATATGCGGGATATGATGTAAAAAAAGGTGTCCTGCTGACACTGATCATCTCCGGTGCTCTGGCCGGTCTGGCCGGCGGCCTGCAGGTCATGGGCGTTACCTATAAGATCACGCAGTTTACCGGACAGGAAGGCTACGGCTTCCAGGGCATTACCGTTGCCTTGATCGGCGCATCCAGTCCGATCGGTGTCATCTTCTCCGGTATGTTTTTCGGAGCCATGAAATTCGGTGGTACCCGCTTTAAGGCACCATCAGAGATCGTCGATATCATCATGGGCTGTATCGTTTTATTCATCGCCATCTTCGCCTGGATCAGAACGAAGGCTCTTAGTATCAGGAAAGGAGAAAAGCAATGAACCAGTTTCTAACCACCATCTCGGTAATGCTTAATGCCACCTTGATGTATGCTCCGCCTCTGCTTTTTGCAGCGATGGGATCATGCTTCTCGGAAAAAAGTGGCGTTGTCAACATCGGTGTTGACGGCATGATGACGGTCGGTGCCTTTGTCGGTGCGGCTGTCGGTTATTTTACCGGTAATCCATGGATCGCTTTTCTTGCGGCCGGTCTGGCCGGTGGAGCCCTGGCTTTGGTCCATGCCTTTGCAGCCATCAGCTGCCAAGCCAATCAGACCATCTCCGGTACGGCTATCAACTTTCTGGCCAGCGGTATCTCCGTCTTTGCCTGCCGTTTGCTTTTCCAAGGCGATACAGAGACCATGCCTGTGCCTAACAAGATGCCTTTGATCTTCAATAAACTGTTCCAGTATCTGGCAACGACTTATCCGGATGGCATCGGTAAATACTTTTCTTCCAACAGTCTTCTGGACAATATCTTCAATACCTATGCTTCGACCTATCTGGCCTTTATTGCGGTACTTATTGTCTGGTATATCTTCTACAAGACCCGTTTCGGTCTAAGACTGCAGGCTGTCGGTGAGCATCCGGAAGCAGCCAACACCCTGGGCATCAATGTCGTCAGGATCCGTTATGTCTGCGTTGTTTTGTCCGGTGTTCTGGCAGGATTTGGCGGTGCAGCAATGACGCTGGCAACCGTATCTTCCTTCCGTCCAAGCATCGTAGTCGGACAGGGCTTTATCGCAATGGCAGCCGTCATCTTCGGCGGTATCCGTCCGCAGGGTGCCTTAGTCGGCTGTCTGATCTTCGCTTTCTGCAGCGGTCTTAGAGTTATCGTTGGCAGCAGCACTCTGATCCCGGTCAACCTGATCTCCATGATCCCGTATGTTGCGACTGTGATCTGTCTGATCTTCTTTGTAGGTAGGGTCCATCTTCCTTCCGCAAGCGGTCAGCCGTTTAAGAAAGTACAATAAGAGGTAACGATTATGTGGAATATCAAAACTTTAATCACCGGTCATCACTATGTCTCCAAAAACTTCTTCCTTCCGGAATATCCGGAAAGCGAGATGTTCTGGGTACCGATCATTTCCTTAGCGATCTGGAATGATGATACCAAGATCCTGGTCGATACCAGTCATAACAGTGCCAAGTGGATCTGTGAGAACCTTTGCCCGGCAACGACTACCGAAGAAGAGGAACTGGTACCGATGCTTTCAAGGGAGCTGGGATGGGAACCGGACGATATCGATTACATCATCAATACCCATCTTCATATCGACCATTGCGGTCAGAATTACCGCTTCCCTAATGCGAAGTTTATCGTAAGCAGGAAGGAGTGGGAGGCTGCCCATAATCCGGTGCCTTGGCAAGAAGCTCTCTATCACGAACCGATGTTCGATGAAAAAGCTGTTTCCCCAAGCCAGTGGACCTTTACAGAAGGTGATGTGGATTTCATGGATGGCATCCGTCTGATCGAGACTCCGGGTCACTCTGCCGGACATATATCGGTATTGATCAATACCAGGGAAGGTGTCGTTTGCATGGCAGGGGATGCTTGCGTTACACTTAGAAACATCAACGAGAATATCGAGCCAAACGCCAAATTCGATGGCAAGCAGCTTTTAGCCAGCTACCAGCGGATGAGGGATAATGCTGAAAGGGTCATCCCAGGACATGAACAGGGGATCCGTCAGTATCAGACCGATGGTTTCCCATTGATCAAAAAATAAAAGGATTTGCTAAGCAAATCCTTTTTTATTACAGATCGTATAATTCGCTGTATTTCTTTTTCAGATAGTCAACGTAGTACTTAGGGTCGAATTCTTCATTGAATTCCTTCTTAAGCAATTCATTGACACTTAAGCTAGCACCGTAGTGATGCACATGCTTTTTAAGCCAGTCCATGATCGTTTTGATCTTTTTGCTTTCAAGCAGTTCATCGACCGGCAATTCCTTTTCCATGTGATACATGATCTGGGCAGCGATCGCACTACCTAAGGCGTAGGTTGGGAAATAACCGAAGGAAGCACCGGACCAGTGGATGTCCTGCAGAATGCCCTGGGCATCATTTTTTGGCGTGACTTCAAGGTATTCCTTATATTTATCGTTCCAGACCTTATTCAGTTTTTCCGGTTTGATCTGCTTGCTTATCAATTGCTTCTCGATCTCGTAGCGGATCAGGATATGGATCGGATAGGTCAGTTCATCTGCTTCGGTCCTGATCAGGGAAGGACGGGAGACATTGATGGCTCTGGTGAAATCTTCCAACGAGATATCCCCAAGATTATCCTTAAACAGGCTCTGCAATCTCTTGTAAAGCGGAGCGATGAAGCTTTTTCGGCGACCGATGTAGTTTTCCAGTAGCCTGCTTTGGGATTCATGCATTCCGGAAGAGATGGCTCTTTTTAGGATGGTACCGTCATATCTCGGGTCGACCTGATGTTCGAAGTAAGCATGTCCGGTCTCATGGATGATAGAATACATCGAATCGCTTAAGGAGTATTCGCTGTAATTGGTCGTGATACGGGTGTCATTGGCACTGAAACCGTCGGTAAACGGATGCTCGCTTTCACTGATATAACCCCAGGATTCATCAAAGCGCAGGGCTTTTCTAAGGATCTCAGTATAGCGTTTCTGTTTCTTGATCGGATAGCGCTTATAAAGGAAGGAGTCATCGATCTGATCCTTTTTAGCAGCGATCTTTTTGATCAGTGGAAGGATCTCCTTTTTGATCAGGTCAAAGAATTCATCAGATTTGGCCATGGTCATTCCCGGTTCATAGTCATCTAATAAGACATCATAGATATCCTGACCCTTTTTTGCCCTGGCCTTGACATTGATGATGCTTTGTCTGATCAGATCCTTAAAGGCATCCTCAAAGATCGCATAGTCGCCTTTTCCCTTGGCTTCAAGCCACTTATCATATCCGGTAACGCTGTAGTTTTCCATGGCCATGTAGTTGTCCTTGCCGATCTTGGTCATGGCATCGATATCCTTCTTGTAAAGCTCTACGCTTTTAGCCAGATCATGGTCCAGCATAAGGGTGGAAAGATACTCGATCGCCTCGATGGCTTCGGGGTCGGTCTGGATCTTGTAATACTCTTCCGCCATTGTAAGATAGCGGCGGTTACGGTAATCGTTGCCCTTTCTTGGAGCGATGGTCTCCTTGTCATAGCTGAAGGTCGAAAGGAAAAGACGATAGACGCTTAGTTTATATTCGTGATCCTTAAAGATCGCAATGGCTTGTTTTTTATTCATATAAGCCCTCCTGCCTTAATTCTAACTAGCCAAAGCCGTCGTTTTCAATAAGAGCAGGGCGTTATTC
>JAFWFB010000124.1 GCA_017512625.1 Erysipelotrichaceae bacterium | reverse complement strand
CCTTATCGACTTCCGCCGTGTAGGCACTCTTGGACATGTTACGGGTATTGTACAGCTGGGAAGTACGCAGTGCATTACAGATCTGTACATTACAGTTACAGATATCGAAGATATGGTCTTCGCCATCGATATTGGTCGTCTGGTGAACAAAGCCGTTTTCCTCGGCTCTTCTCATGATCTCCAGCGCTTCTTCCATCGTGATGTAGTGAGCTCTGCCGGTCTCGACCGTATAATCGGCCATATCACCGACCTGTACACACCAGTCATTGTAGTCATCGGTACAGCCATCTCCCAGTACAGCCCGGGAATATCGGCAGGAACAGATGCCCGCAGCGATATGTCCCTCATATTTCTTAAGCCAGTAGGATATCTTTTCGATATCCAGCGCTTCATTATGCATGCTTACTTCTTTTTCAACCGGAATGACATGCATGCCGATGCCATTACCACCAGGTCTGATCATTGGGGTGATATCTTCCAAAGGAAGGAAAGTCATTCTTTCAAAGAAGGAAGCTACCGGTGGGTTAGCATCTACTCTATCTTTGGATGAATTGAATAATTCCGCGCTGCCCGGAACAAAGAAGGACAGACGATATCTTCTTTCACCAGGATTTTCCTTGGTCGGTCCATTGTCATCGTAGTGATCGCCGTAGTCGTACTCAACGATGCCATGAACACACATCAGATTCAGCGCTTCTTCAAATCTTTCCCTGCTGAACTTTTTGTTTTTCTCATAAAGCTCGTCAAACGTATAAAACTTACGCAGTTTCATCGTCAGACCAATATCAACTTCATCTTCGGTCAAAACTTCTCTTAAGCCCCAGTATTCAGGATCTTCGGCCTTGATACCAGCGATCTTGTGCTTGACATTATCGGTGATCTTTCGGGCCAGTTTGGCGTATTTTTCCTTAAAATCCTTTTCCCCTTCATACTTGGAAATGGTTTCTTTTTTATCACGGTAAATCTCAGGCATTTTGTTCCTCCCCGGCCAGGTCGTCGGCCGTTTCCGCTTCGATTTCTTTTATGATGCACTCATTGCCTTCAATGAGCCATGTTTCTTTGCTGGAGCAATATGGACAGATCCGGCCGTATTTGACCGTCTCGTAATCCTTACCGCAGCCATCACAATGCGTAACTGCCTTGATCGGTTCGATCCGCAGTTCAGCATCGTTCAATACCGGATGTTTCTTCCGGAAATAATTCCAGGCATCGACAAACAGATCATTGATGATCCCGGAGACCTCGCCTACCTGCAGGGTCACCGAACCGATCTTAGTTATGTGTTTTTCTTTAGCCAGTTCATCCAAGGTCTTGGTCAGATGAACAACGATTCCCATTTCATGCATAGATCAATGGTTCCACTCTTTGAGCTGATCTTTAAGCCACTCGATCCAGGCACTAATGCCATCACCGGTCTTGGCTGACACATGGAAGATCTTGATGTTCGGATTGAGCTTAAGCGCTCTTTCCCGGCACTTATCGTAATCAAAGTCGAACACGCTGATCGTATCGGTCTTGGTTATCAGCAAGACATCGCTTTTGGTAAACATCAGTGGATACTTAAGCGGTTTATCATCACCTTCCGGTACACTTAGGATCATGACATTGCGTCCGGCACCGGTATCAAATTCCGCAGGACAGATCAGATTGCCGACATTCTCAAGGAAGATCAGATCCAGGTCATCATAACCTATTTCCTTTAAAGCCGTTTCAGTCATTCCCGCATCCATGTGACACATGCCATTGGTATGGGCCTGTACAGCCTTGACACCCAGCTCAGCCAGTCTGATCGCATCGACATCGGAATCGATATCCGCTTCGACGACGCCGATCCTATACTGCTTGTTCAGTTCCTTGATTGTTGCTTCCAAAAGGGTAGTCTTGCCGGCGCCAGGGGAAGCCATAAGGTTGACAAACAGACATCCGCTGTCCTTAAGCCGCTGTCTAAGAGCTTCAGCATCCTTATCATTGGACGCGGTGATCGTTTCCTTCAATTCTATTATTTTCATTTTGAAATACCTTTCTTTTTAAACACCGACTTCAAAAAAACAGTGATATGTTTCAGTCATTAATGATGTCGCTGTTTATTACGTTTAGTATGGTAAAAATACTGATATACCATAAAAAGTATATCATAAGCCATGCCTTAATAGGGGACAATCAGGACGATGTTCAGGCACATAAAATAAAAAAAAAAAGACAGATCATTCATCTGTCTTTGAATTATTCATGATCGGCTTGTAGAACTGTCTGTTTTCCAGATAGAACAGCTTGCTCGTATACTCTCCCGGTTCAACTTCACTTAAGGCCTGGGAGATGGAATTCACTCTTGAATCCAGATTATCGATCTGGGAAAGGATCTCTGCTTCCAATACCTTAGGCAAGACCGGTGAACCGAATTCCAGATGACCATGGTGGGAAAGTACCAGATGCTGCAATAGCAATCCTTCTTCGCTTTCTTCAAGATGCAGCTGAACAAGGGTCTCATACAGGCTTTGGTTGACGATCGAGATATGACCCAGAAGTTTTCCTTTGTTGGTATACTCGGTGATCATATTGCCTGATAATTCTTCGGTTTTGCCAAGATCGTGCAGGATGATGCCGCCAAGCAACAGGTCTCTGTTTACTTCCGGATATAGCCGACAAACGGCTTCACCGATCCCCAGCATCGAGATGGTATGGGTAGCCAGACCACCTACAAAGGAGTGATGGATCTTGGATGCAGCCGGATATTCATAGAATTTGTCTTCGTATTTGATGACCATGCTGCGGACGATCTTTTTGATGTTCTCATTATTCAGGGAGACGATGGTCTCGTCGATCCTGTTGCGCAGTTCTTCCTTGTTCATCGAGGATGATGCCAGGAATTCCTGTGGATCATATTCATCCTGGATCGCCGGCATTACAGCCAGGATCTTGGCTTGCAGACGATTTTTATAATTGATGATCTCCAGATTGAAGATGTAAAGTCTTCCGGCCTCTACCAGTTTGATGATCTCCGGTTTGGCATCCCATAGCTTCGCATCGATGCTTCCGCTATTATCCTGAAGGACAATATTCAGATATGGTGAACCGGAATTAGTCGTTCCTCTGACTACGCTGGTTACCAGTAATACTGTCTGGGTCCTTAGACCTTCCTTAAAATCCTTGATCTTAACTAATTCCATATCTATTACTCACTTTCCTTGATGACCTCATCGATCAATGCATATTCATATCCTTTGGACATTAAGTATGTTAACAGATGGGCGCGCAATTCATAACCGCTATACTTTCGCTGATAGCGTCTTGTGGCTTTTTCTGCTTCCCTTTTTAGCAGTTGGATCTGGGCATCCTTATCGATATCCAGTTTAAGGCTATCTAAAGCGATCTTG
>JAFWFB010000123.1 GCA_017512625.1 Erysipelotrichaceae bacterium | reverse complement strand
TCATTTATTGCCTTAAGGGAATTACCATATTTACGCTTGATGCGATTGATCTCAAAAAGACGGTTTTCGATGTTTTCAAGATCATTCTCATCAAATTCATATTTATTCTTTAGCGACATTAAAGAATCGATGCTGTCTTTTAAGTTGTAATAAGACTCATTGATAGCTGAAGCTATATCACTGAATTCATCGTCAGATAAAAGACGGGTGATGGAATAAAGCTTGCTATCGATACCTTCATCACCATTAAACAGTTCATCGACCTGGGCTATCGCTTCGATGAAGTGATAACTGTTCTTGGCTCTTTTTTCCATGTCCAACAGTTCATCTTCTTCGCCTTCCTTGATATTTGCGTTATCGATCTCGTCCAGTTCATACTTGAAAAGATCGTAATCCTTTTCACTGTAGACCGATGCAGCAGATTCCTGTTTTTCCTTGACCAGACTTTGATATTTGCGGCAAGACTCTTCCACTTCATTAAGCAGGCGGGAATCATGAGAGTATTCATCAAGCAGATGCAGATGATTGGTCTTTTTAAGCAGATATTGGGAATCCCTTTGGGAATGGATGTCCAGATAGTTTTCCATCAAAGACGAAACATAGGAAAGGGTAGTGGTACGTCCATTGATCCTGATCACTGATTTATTATCACTGTTTACTTCCCTGGAGATGATCAGATAGTCATCGATCTCATAACCATCATTTTCCAAAGTGCTGCGCAAAAACAGATCGACATCAAAAAAGCCTTCAATATATGCCTTAAAGGCATTATTGCGGACGATATTGCGGTCGATCCTGGCACCACAAAGATAGGAGATAGCGTCAACGATGATCGATTTACCGGCACCGGTCTCACCGGTGAACACGTTAAAACCTTCATTGAATTCGATGTCCAACTCCTCTACCAGTATGAAGTTTTTGATGTACAGACGTCTTAACATTCTCTATTCTCGATAGTCTTTACTAAAATATATAAGGAATCATCGCTGAATTCCTTATTTTCAAACAGTTGCTCTACTTCAGCATACATGTCATTGAGCAATAAGCGGGCTTTTTCGATACTCATGAAGGAAAGGATGGTGCTCTTGTTGTTTTTGATGTCAGATAAGGCAGGCTTACCCAGTTCTTCAGTAGTCTTGGTAACATCCAAAAGATCATCCTGGATCTGGAAGATCTCTCCGATCAGGCAACCCAGACGGTCATAAAAAGCAAGATCATCATTACCACTTAAGATCGCCCCAATCCTTAAGGCAGCGGTAAAAAGCTTGCCGGTCTTATACACTTCTATATCTTTCAGCTGGTCTAAAGATATATCCTTGCCATCAGCAGAAAGATCAAGGAATTGACCATAGACCATACCATTGGCTCCGGCTGCCTTGCTTAGCTCAGCAACGACGCTTAGCGAATTCGGATTATCAAATGCACAGGAAGCTTTAAATGCCTCAGTTAAAAGAGCATCTCCGGCAAGCAGTCCATTGGCTTCGCCATATTTAGCGAAGGTACTCGGTTTTCCTCTTCTTAAAAGGTCGTTATCCATGCAAGGAAGATCATCATGAACCAGGGAATAGGAATGAATCATTTCCAAAGCCAAGGCAAAAGGATAGGCAATGGATGGATCCTTGCCATTGGATCTGATCGTATCAAAGATCATGGAGGAACGAAGTCTCTTTCCGCCTTGCAAGGCGTATCTCATCGCTTCCTTGATCGTTG
>JAFWFB010000122.1 GCA_017512625.1 Erysipelotrichaceae bacterium | reverse complement strand
GGCACCAAGCAGACCACCGATGATGTGAGTCAGCTGGGAGATGTTATCGACTGCCATGAAGGCATCGATGACTTCCTGACCCAGATAGAGGATGATGACGATGATCAGGGTCAAAGGGATGGTACCATCCTGATAGTTGGTGATTGAAGACATCACGATCATCATGAACACGATTCCACTGGCTCCAAGCAGGATAGTCCTTGGAAAAAACAGGTTATGGATGATCGCTGTTACTAGGGCCGTTATCAGCATGCTGATAAGCAGGTTTTTGGAAGAATACTTTTCTTCCAGCATCGGTCCCAGGATCAGAATATACATCATGTTATTGAGATAGTGGGTGACATTCGCATGACCCAGGACATAGGTAAACATCCTAAGATAAGTCAAGGGATTAAGCAGTGAATAGTTGTAAGTGGAAAAGAAATAGTAATTGCTGCTGCCCTCAGTCAGATAATTGAGGATCAAAGCAACCAGAGACAGTCCTACAAAGGATAGGACCAGAGGAGAATTGATTTTGATTTTTTTAAGCATTTTCATACACCGGCTTTCCGCCAAGATAAGTGGCTAGTATTTTTATATCTTTAATGTGATCAACATCTTCTTTTTCGATGGCTTTATCTGTGATCACGAAGTCCGCAAGATAGCCTTCCCTGATCATTCCCTTATGATCCTGGTTATGTTCTAAGATCGCCGGATTGATGGTAAAGCTATCGATGGCTTGCGTAACACTTAATGCTTCGGCTGGGTTATAGGCCTCTTCGTCAAAGCTAAGACTTTTGCGGGTAACGGCCATCTGGATGCCCTTTAAGACATTTGGCAGCTCGACCGGGCAATCCGATCCGTTTGTTAGCAGTGTGCCATCATACAGGGTCCTAAAGGCATAGGAGCTATCCGCCAGATCATCATCGAGATATTTATGAACGATCGAGGAATCATAGTCCAGGAAAATGGTCTGGACGATGGCTTTATATTTTTTTTCGATGATCCTTTTAAGCTGGTCTTTTCTTGTTACCTGCAAATGTATGATACCATGTTCACCCGGATATTTTTCAAAGGTATCCAGGATGATATCCAGGGCCCCATCACCAATGGAGTGAACGGCACTAGGTGTACCCTTTAACCAGGCAGCCTTGACCATCCTTTCGAATTCCTCGATGCTCATGGAAAGGATGCCTCTTTTATCCGTACCCGGATAGTTATGGCTTAAGTAGGCCGTTCTGGCACCAAGTGAGCCATCTAGCAGGATCTTCTGTGGCCCGATCCTAAAATGGTCATCGCCGGAAAGATAAGGATACTTATCGATGAATTCGTTTAGCTGATCCTCATCCCTGAACTGACATTGGGCGTGGACCCGGATGTTGAGCTTTCCTTCCTTAGCCAGCTCCTGATAGGCATCGATGACATTCTGGTAGTTATCATCAAAGGATAGAAGATCATGGCTGTTTACCGAAGTGACGCCATAACTGTTAAGTTTATCGGCTGCCTTAAGGATGTATCTTTTAAAGATCTCCTTATCATTTTTTGGCATCGCCTGTTTCAGCCTTTCCAGACCCGCTTCTTCCAAAACGCCCTTTTCAAAGTCGATATGACCACCGGCGATAACAGTATCCTTTTCGATGCCTGCCAGCTTTAAGGCTTTGGAATTGGCGATCATCACGTGCCCGCAACACCTGGCAACAGCTACCGGCTTATCCGGGAAAAGCTGATCGAGCTCCTGCTTTAAAGGATAGCGGTGATCAGGGTATTTATCGTTGTTAAAACCCCGGGCGATCACCCATGGGTGCTGGTCATCATTTCCTTCCTTCAAGGCCTTTAAAAGCTCTTCGACGCTTTTGGTATCGCTTAAGTCGATATTATCGAGCAGGAAGCCGAAATTAAGGACGTGCAGATGGGAGTCATTAAATCCCGGATAGACATGGAATCCCTTAAGATCGATGCATTCATCTGCTAAGGAAGTGATATCCTTGCTGTTACCGATCTTGGTGAAGACTCCTTCCTCAACCAGGAAGGTATCGTGGCTTTGGCCGTAAATACAGGCATTATAGAAAGCTTTTTTCATACAATCAGTATACCATTACTGTAAAAAATGGATTAACTATACAATCCTTTGGGATATTCATTAAAATATAGTTAGGAGAAAGAAACAATGTATAAATATGATTTTGAGACAGTAGTCGACAGAAGCAATGCGGGTTCATTCAAATGGACTAGCATGATCAACAAGGGTATCACCGGTGTCGTACCGCTAAGTGTTGCGGACATGGAACTTAAGAATGCCCCGGAGATCATTGAAGGACTTAAGGATTATCTTGATAAGACCATTCTTGGCTATACCGGACCGACTGACAGTTATTGGGACAGCGTTATCAACTGGGTCAAAAAGCAACACAATGCAACAGTAACCAAGGAAGATATCACCATCACTCAGGGCGTTGTTGCCGCCATCGATCTGGCCGTCAAAGCTTTTACCAAGGAAAATGATGGCATCATCATCTTCAATCCGGTCTATTATCCGTTTGGAATGACCATCAACAAAAATAACCGGAAGCTAGTCAATGTACCGCTTCTGGAAAAGGAAGATAACTTCACTCCGGACTTTGAAGCTTTTGAAAAGGCTTGTAAAGATCCAGACAACAAGATGCTTATCTTCTGCAGCCCGCACAATCCGATCGGCCGTATCTGGAGCAGGGAAGAGCTGGTTAAGATACACCAGATCGCCCTTGAAAATGATGTTATCATCGTCAGCGATGAGATCTGGTGGGATTTCTATTACAGCGAGCAAAAGCGCCATGTCTCGGCTTTGGAGCTGGATGAGAAATATGCTCTTAATACCATCGTCTGTACCAGCCCGTCCAAGACTTTCAATCTGGCCGGCATGAGGATATCCAATATCTTTATCAAAGACCACGCTAAAAAGGAGATCTACGACCAGGTTGCCAGCACCTATAACCAGGGACAGGCCCATATGCTGTCCTATAAGGCCGTTGAGCTGACTTATAACGAAAGCTATGACTGGTACCAGGAATGCCTTAAACTGATCCATGACAACTATCTAACCATCAAGAAATGGTTTGAGGAAAAGTATCCGAAGATCACCGTTTGTGAACTGACCGGTACCTATCTGCTTTGGATCGACTTCCGCTGCCTTGGCTTAAACAACGAAGATCTGGAAGCCATGATGCTCAAGGCCAAGATCGTTACTGATGAAGGCTATCTGTTTGGTGAAGAGGGAAGCGGCTATGAAAGGATCAACCTGGCTTGTCCGAAGCACGTCATCACCGATACCTTGGATCGCCTTGATGAAGTTTTAAAAGATTATTACAAATAGGAGAATATATGTTAGACAGCTTTTTAAAAAGCCGTATCGAAACTGCTAAGAAGCTGGTAGAGGTACTCGACAAGGAATTTGAGTATGTATCCGTTTTAGGTTCCAAGACCAACCTTAAAAGGATCAGCATCAATTCCAAGAATACCGGCATCAGCAACAGCGATATCGAGTGCGGCTTCGTAATCAAGATCTACAGCAATGGATCTTACTTCGAATATTCAGTCGATGATATCGAAGGACTGGACCTGGATAAGGTAAGAGAAGCAGCCAGACTG
>JAFWFB010000011.1 GCA_017512625.1 Erysipelotrichaceae bacterium | reverse complement strand
TGGGTATCGATCCTGATGTTGCTTATGTCCCTTTTGATAAAGGAAACGACCTGTCTTAAGACGCCTTTGACACTGCCATCACTGGCAATGCGGTGAATAGTCGCATAAGGCTCATCATTTAGCCAGGCACCTTCAATATAGCCATAAGTCGGATCTTCGCCCGGAATATAGGCAAAGACAAAGTGGATGATATCATCTTCACCAACATAAAGCTGACCCTTAGCGATATCATCTACCAGCGTTTCTTTGGCAGGAGTTCCTACCGGCCATTGCTTGTGATTGCCATTGGCACGCATGTAGGCTCTGGCCAGATCATAGATCTCCAGAATCCTTTCCAGGTCGTTGATTTGGGCCTTACGAATAATCATAACTTCATTATAAACAAAGAAAGTAGCATGTGCTACTTTCTGATATTTGCTTCGAATTTGTTATTTAAGGCTTCCGTGATCCGGTTATGGGCTTCACTTACCTCCTGATCATTTAGCGTATGATCGGAGGACTGGTAGACGATATTTACCGCTACCGACTTATAGCCTTCAGGGATATGCTCACCTTTGTAGATATCGAAGATGTCAGCCTTGACGACCAGATCGGAGGTCTTGCGGATCTCAGCGATCAGTTCGCTGGCACTGACTTCATCCTTGACGACGATAGCCAGGTCACGGTCAGAGCTAGGATAACGGTCGATGCTCTTGAAGCCGACCTTCTGCTTAGGTGCTTCGATGATCTTGTTAAGCAACAGTTCACAATAGGTGAGCTCCTCAACATCATACTTATCGGCTACATCCGGATGGATATATCCTAAGATACCGATGGTCTCGCCACTTAATTTGATAAGGGCACTCTTGTGCGGATAGAAGTGAGCGTGATCCACGTCATTTTCCGCAAAGGCAATGGCCTTGGTATCAAGACCGATCCTTTCAAAAATGCTTTCCAGGATTCCCTTTAAGGTATAGAAGGAACCATTGACCAGGTATTTAAGTACCTTGGAATCGATATAGTCATTGCTTAAGGCAATTCCCAGTCTTACTTCTTCGCTTCCCTTCGGATAGGTATTGGCGATCTCGAAGACATTTACCTTGTCGATCTTACGGGCTTGGTTATAAGCAACGACTTCCAGGATCGAAGGCATCAGCGATTCACGGATATACTGACGCTTGGCACTGATCGGCGATAAGAGCTCGTATGGATCCTTGTTTGATAAGATACCATCCTTGATGGTCTCCTCATCGACCAGGGTATAGGTCATAATCTCATCGAATCCTTCAGCATTCAGTAAACTCTTGATCTTGCGCAGCAGTTTCTGCTTAGGATTAAGACTTCCTACCGTACGGTTGTAATCATAGGAGCTTTCAAGCAGACGGTCGAAACCTCTAAGACGGATGACTTCCTCATCGAGATCTTCCCTGATCGCGATATCCTGACGGTAGCTTGGAACATTGCAGATGATCTCATTTCCTTCGTTATGGGCATCGAAATCAAGGGCATTGAGGGTTTCCAGTACCTCATCCATGGTAAAGTCAGTACCTAAAAGAAGATTTAAGTGATCTAAGGTCTCCCTTACCTCATGTCTTTCTTCAACTCTTTCTCCAACCAGGACATTTTCCTCGAAGCCGTCAGCTTCAGCGTATTTGACAAGCAGGTCGACTGCTCTATCTACGGCCTTGAAAGGATTAAGCGGTTCGATTCCCTTGGAGAATCTTCCGGCGGCTTCCGTTACCAGGTTAAGACGGCGGGAAGTGTTACGGATGGATGGTCCATCGAAGGCAGCTGCTTCAATGAAGATACCCTTGGTCTCTTCATCGATCTTGGAGTCATCGCCGCCCATGACACCCGCAATGCCGGTGATCTTGCCATCCTGGGTGATGACGATATCTTCAGGCAGGATGTCATAATCCTGGTTATCCAAAGCCTTATAGGTCTCTTTATAACCATCTCTTACGGTGATCTCATGCCTTTCCAGTTTATGCAGATCATAGAAGTGCAGCGGCTGTCCGGTCTCGAGCATGACATAGTTGGAGATATCGACGACATTGTTGATGGCCTTGATACCGCTGTTATGCAGTCTCTCAATAATGAAATCCGGACTTGGTTTGATAACGACATGGTTTACGACTTTGCCATTGAACAGTTTGCATTTCTCGGTTTCGGATCTTAGAACGAAGCTGGTCTTAGCATTTTCAACTTTCTCGGACATGCCCTTGTAATCAGGCAGTCTGACTTCGCGCTTTAAGACCGCGCCTACTTCCTTGGCTACGCCAAAGATGCTTAGAAGATCCGGACGGTTAGGTGTCGGTTTAGCATCCAGAATGACATCATCAAGATGCAGGTATTCAAGGACCTTGGTATCGCCGATAACAGCGTCATCCTTTAATTCTTCGATATCGTTGATCTGGTAATCGGTAAGCTGTTTCCGGTCTACACCGAGTTCGGTCAGAGAACAGAGCATGCCATTGGAGACCACGCCTCTGATCTTTCCGGCCTTGATCTCGCCGCCAGGCAGTTTGGCACCGACTTTCGCAACGATGACCTTGAGTCCTTCACGACAGTTAGGTGCACCACAGACGATCTCCAGTACTTCATCACCGATATCGACTTTGGTGACTTTCAGATGATCGGAATCCGGATGATCCTTGCATTCCAAAACCTTACCGATGACCAGGTTGGTACCGGAAGCCACCGGATAGGTCTCTTCGACTTCCAGACCGGAATTGGTCAGACGGTCGGCCAGTTCATATGGATCGATATCAGAGAGATCCACGAAATCTTTTAACCATTTATAACTTACTTTCATCTGTTTTCACCTCACTCGAAACGATCGAAATAATGATTGAATCTTAAATCATTAATATAGAAGTTACGGATATCATCGATTCCGAATTTAAGCATGGCTACTCTTTCAAGACCTACCCCGAAAGCAAAGCCGCTGCAGGTATTAGGATCGAATCCCGCATCCCTTAAGACATTAGGATGGATCATTCCGGCACCAAGGACTTCGATATAACCGGTTCCCTTGCATACCGGGCAACCGACACCGTCACACATGTGACAGCTTACATCGACCTCGAATGATGGCTCAGTGAATGGGAAGTAGGAAGGACGGAATCTGATCTTCCTTCCGGCACCAAACATCGCATCAGCCAGGGCCTGCAAAGTGAACTTAAGATCAGCCAAGGTAACATCCTTACCGACACAGATACCTTCCATCTGCATGAACTGATGGGAGTGGGTAGCATCGTCATCATCCTTACGGTAGACCTTGCCCGGGCAGACGATCCTGATCGGCAGCTGTTCGCTTGCTTCTAAGACTCTGGTCTGGATGGCGGTAGTCTGGGTCCTTAATAAAAGACCCGGTTTGATATATAAGGTATCCTGCATGTCTCTTGCCGGATGGCCTTCAGGGGTGTTGGCTCTTTCAAAGTTGTAGAATTCGGTTTCAACTTCCGGACCTTCAGCGACCGTATAGCCCATACCGATAAAGATATCTTCCAGTTCGCTTTGAACGATATCCAGCGGGTGCAGATTGCCGATCTTTGGCTGATAGGCATCCAGGGTGATATCGATGCGGTCATTGTTGATCTTGGCGTTTTTGACGGCTTCCTTTAAGCGGGTTTCTCCCTGCTCAAGCAAACCGGTGATCTCTGCCTTGATCTGGTTGACCTTTTGACCGTAAAGAGGCTTTTCCTCCTTGCTCAGGTCCTTCATCTTCATCATCAGTTCCTGGACCAGGCCCTTTTTGGACAAATACTTGACCTTTAAGTCATTCAGTGAACCGAGGTCTTTGATGTTTTTTAACTCTTCCTCGAAGTTCTGTTTGATCTCTTCAATATTCATAGATCCTCCTATAAACATAAAAGGCGATACCAAGGGTGCAAAAGCACGGTACCACCTTTATTTTTTACTTGATTGCCTTAACGCAGCATTACGGAAATGATTGGTTTCACTGTGAAGGTGAACTTCATGACCCGTTTATCAGATTCTTTCAGCACAGGGAATCATTCTCTTGGATAAACTAAAGACATTACTTCTTCTTCGTCATCGTTTTACATCAACTATCATAGCAAAATATCCTCTATTTTCAACTCATAATAGCTATTTTGGACCGACCCTTTTCTTGACATTATATTATGCCTCGTATAGTATTATGTATGAGGAGGTAATTATGAACGTACAGCTCAAGAGAGGAACCCTGGACATCCTGGTCCTGTCGGTGATCTCTAAAGGCGAGACATATGGTTATAAGATCGTTAAGGATCTGGAAGATTTCTATCCCATCTCCGAATCGACCCTGTATCCGATACTGAAAAGACTGGTAGAAAGCAATTCGGTAAAGGTCCGGGATGAAGCCATCAATGGGCGTCTGAGAAAAATGTATTCGATTACCGGGATCGGCTATGAAAAGATCCTTAAATTCCTGGAAGACTTCCAGGAGATCCTGATGGTCTATGGCTATATCAAGATGGAGACCAGGAATGAACACAAATGAATTCCTGAGCAAGCTCAATGACCGTCTGTACTTCCTTCCGAAAAAGGAAGCCGATAATCTGCTTGATTACTACAAGGAGATCATCGAGGAACGTCTGGAAAACGGACAAAGCGAGGCACAGGCGATCGAAAGTCTGGGTAACATCGATGATCTGGTCGACCAGTTGATCGACAGCTATGGCCTTGACCGCAGGCATTTCGATATCAACCTGCAGGAGAAAAGCTATACCTGTAGCAACCCAAAGATCAGAAGGATCGACCTGGAAAATACCAAGCTGAATCTGGAGATCCTGCCCGGGGAATCGCAGATCACATTCGACTATTACAGCTGTGATCTCTATGATTACTCGATCAGGGAAAGCGGCGATACCTTAAAGATCGCCTACGTATCCAAATCCGGAAAGATCAGCGACTGGCTCAAAAACAATGAAGCCACCATCCGTCTGAGCCTTCCCAAGGGACTTGATTCGCTGGATATCAACAACATCTCCGGTGATATCAAAATAAGGGATCTGGATCTTCGTGAGTATCTATGCATCTCGACCATCAGCGGTAACATCAGCGCTGACTCGCTAAAAGCAGAAAAAGTGATTATTGATACGATTATCGGTAATCTCAACCTGTTAAAAACTGATACTATTAAGTTGGATATCGATAACATCGAAGCCAATGTCAACCTCCAGCTGAGTGAAGGCAAGGAGGATTACCACACCGAGATCACGGGACTGCTTACAAGCAAGGATGAGAACAAGGATTCCAAACGTCACGTATTGGTCAATACCATCGTGGGTAAGACCAGGATCTCCTATCTAAGATAAGCAATTATCCGGTATGATGACCGAACGGTCATCAAGTGAGTAAATCTAAAAAACCATTTAAACTAGGAGGAATGAATAAAATGGAAGAAAAGAAATTTGATGAGAATATCGAAGAAACCATCGCTGAACTGAAGGCAAAGATCGAGGAATTAAAGAAGGAAGCTGCTTCCGTAAATCCTGAAGAAGAGACTGAGGAAGAAAACGAATTCATCAAGAAAGCCTTAGGCGCTTTGGACGATGCTGTTGAATCCGTAAAGAACCTGGGAACCAAGATCTCTGAAAGCGAAGAAGTAAAGAGTGCTGTAAGCAATGTCAAGGAGACCTTAAAGAAGGTTTACGAGACCACTACTACCAAGCTTAAGGAATTCAAGGACAGCGAAGAGCTCAAGAAAGGTGTAAGCACCGTTAGAAAAGGCACCAGCAGTGCTCTTACCGGTTTAGGCAAACTCTTAAACGATCTCGGTGAGAAACTGGGTGAAAATGAGACCTATAAGAAAGTAAAGGATCAGATCAATGATACTATCGATGATATCAAGGAACATCCTGTATACCAGAAGGTCGCTGACAAGGTCGGCGATACCATTGATGATCTTAAGGAAAACAAGACCGTTGCTGAAGCCATCGAAAAAGTCAAGGATGTAGCTGACAAGGCTACTGATGCCATCAAGGATTTCCTGGATGGCAATGAGAAGAAAGAAGATCTCAAGGTCGAAGAGACCAAGGATGCTGTCAACGAGATCAAGGAAGAAGTAAAGAAGATCGCTGACGAAGTAGTCGAAGAGGTCAACAAGGAAAACGAATAATAATCGCTTGCCGATAACAAAAGCCTCTTTATGAGGCTTTTTTGTTAGGTATACACTTCTATGTAATGGCTCAGTCAAGATGAGTTAACATAAAAGCTGTATATCAAATGCACATAAAGGAAAGGAATAAAAAATGAAAAAAATATTTGCCCTGCTGCTGGTTGCAGTCATGCTATTAAACGTTGCTGCCTGCACCTCCAAGCAGGAAGAACCAGAGCCAGAGCCGGTAGCACCGATTGCTGTACCGGAAGATCTCTATGGTCAGTACTATGAAGAGATCGCCGGAAAGGGTCACTTCGTACTGAATGAAAACGGAATCGACTGCCACTGGTCATCCAGTGCCTTTGAATCAGCCGATTACAAGCTTCCTGTCCAGTATGATCAGGAAAACAACCGACTGGTTTATGAAAAGGGCGTCAAGACCAATACCGTTTACGAGTCTGAATCAAAGAGCACCACTACCATCGAGTATGAAGATGGAACAGGATATTTCGAGATCGACGGAACCAAACTGATCTGGCACGATGACAAGAATCCGGAAGTCGTTGCTACCTTTATCAAGGATGAAGGACTGATCAATCTTTGGACTTATACTACCGATATCGAAGAAGCCATTGCTGCTTCCGGCGTTGAATTCGACCCACCGGTTGCTGTACCGGAAGGATTCGAACTTAAGACCTATGGCGGATGCAAGACCGGCGCCATCGAGGCTGTCTATGTCAGCGAAGACCGTCAGCTAGTAGTCCGTAAGTCATATACTGTTGAAGGACAGGCCCTTTCAGGCAACTATAACGAGTATGCCAAGAACTGGAATATCTCCTTAAAGGGTGTATCAGTCGACTGCTATGGCAATGACGATACCATCAATGAGGCTTATTTCTCAGCTGCCGGTTCAGCCTTCTATACCGTTTCCATTTATAACCTCAAGGGCAGTGATCTTGAGGTCAAGGGTATCACACCGGATGAACTCAATTCCCTGATCAATGGAATGCAGTAAAAAATGTAAATTAATGAAAAGAAGTATGCTCATGCATGCTTCTTTTTTTTATTACATTGCTTAAAGAAAGCCCTAAACGCTTGTATAATTAAACCATGAAAGTTGTTGACATGCATTGTGATACCATCTCAACCTTACTTTGGGATGAGGCTAAAAACCTGCCATCCGAACTGAGACATAATGATCACCACCTGGATCTGGAAAGGATGAAAAAAGGTGATTATCTGCTTCAGAATTTCGCTATGTTCACCAGTCTTGGACATGTTGAAGATCCTTATGAACACGCCCATCGCCTGATCAACAAGTATTATCTGGAAATGGTCAAGAACGAGGATCTGATCCAACCGGTCTACTCCTATCAGGACATCGAAAACAATAAGGATAAGATGTCGGCAATGCTCACCCTGGAAGAAGGTGCCGTAGTCAGGGATAACCTTGATTATCTTAACGAGTATTATGCCCTTGGTGTGCGCATGATCACCCTGACCTGGAATTTCCCTAATGGCATCGGTTATCCGAACTTTACTCCGGGTGATGATGATCGCGATACGATGCTGCGCAAGACCGACAAGGAAAACGGTCTTACCCCGTTCGGTATAAAGTACAACCAGAAGATGGAAGAACTGGGCATCATCATCGATGTCTCCCACTTATCCGATAAGGGCTTCTGGGATGTCTATAACAACACCACCAAGCCATTCGTGGCTTCCCACTCCAATGCCCGTGCGGTATGTGGCGTAGCCAGAAATCTCGATGACGAGATGATCAAGGCTCTTCACGAAAGAGGCGGCGTCATGGGACTTAACTATTGTGAAGACTTTGTTGCTGACGATAGCAATGGCACCATCGAAAAGATCATCGACCACGTCGATCATATCGTTGAGGTTGCCGGAATTGATGTTATAGGTCTTGGCAGTGACTTCGATGGAATCGCTACGCGTAAGGAACTTAAAGCCGGTGAAGCTCTGCCTGATCTGGAAAAGGCCTTATATGCCAGAGGCTACTCTACAGAAGACGTCGAAAAGATCTTCTATAAGAATGTCCTAAGAGTCTATAAAGAGGTCCTCAAATAATAATTCTTGTATTTCTGATTATTATGCTATAATGTTAACGCATTAAGAGAGAGTACAATGTTAAGAATATTATTATTAATTTTAGCAATAGTCGTAATATTGCTGTCAGTGTTACAAGGTGGAAAGAGCGAAGGAATCACCGGAGCCTTCAGTGGCCAGAGTTCAGGACTGTTTTCCAACATCAAGGAAAGAGGTCCGGAAAAGGTCCTTTCGATGGTTACCATGATCGCCGGAATCCTGTTCTTTGTCATATTGATCATTGTTAAAATAGCAGAGAGAGCATAAGCTCTCTCTTTTTCTATTCATTATTATCGTTTATTCTGTTTGCCTCAAAGAAGGCATCTTTTTTCTTTTTCGGGTGGCCGCATATCCTTCTGCACAGTCCGATCAGAGGATGGAAGTTCGGATTGATCATGCCTGTCAGTTCAATGAAGATCCAGAAGACGATGCAAAGCAGCGCCAGGAAGATGGTGCCCCAGACCTTATTGAAGAAGATGATGATAGCTGATAGTCCAAACAGACAGGAGATCAGATACAGAAGCAAGACGGTATTGCGATGGCTAAAGCCAAGCTTGTACATCAAAACGTGGTGCAGATGACCTTTATCGGCTTCAGTGATCTTTTTATGTTGGCTCTTGCGTCTTAAGATCGCCAAGGCGGTATCACCTAAAGGCACAAAGAGGATGATGATCGGGAAAAGCAGGGTAATGACAGCGCTGGTCTTAAATCCCAGAAGGGATATCGCAGCGATCATAAAGCCCAGAAACAGTGCACCACAGTCTCCTACAAAGATGGAAGCCGGATGGAAGTTGTAGACCAAAAAACCGCCGGTTGCTCCGATAAGCATCAGGTTAAAGACACAGATGTCCTTACGTCCAAGCAGGAAACCCAGCAGTCCCATGACGGTCAAAACGATGATCGAAATGCCACTGGATAGTCCGTCCAGTCCGTCGATCAGGTTGATGGCGTTGCTGACACCGACCAGCCAGATGAAGGAGATGACAAAGATGACGATCGAATCCATACGGCCCAGAAATTCAAAGCCGCTGATCCTGATATCACTGATAAGCAAAGTCGCCAGTGCCGCAACGCACTGACCAGCAAGTTTATATAATGGTCTGATATTGAAGATATCGTCGATCAGTCCGGTCATAAAGACGATGATGCCGCCGATCATGATACCATTGAAGACCTTATCACCCTTTACAAAGATGGCCATGGAAGCATAGAACGCCAAAAAGATCGCGATACCACCGATCCTAACGATCTTTCCGTGATGGACGGTACGCTTATTCTCTAAGGCATAAATGCCGGTAGCCATGCCTGCTTTCTTGACCAGCGGTACCAGTAAGACACTGATGATAAAAGGTATCGACAGGTAGGTTATGCAGGTTTTTATAACGTTTACAGTAATCATTTTGCTCCAATTCAGTTTATCTAAATATTCTGATCAATGTCAATATCATCGAGCCAAGCAGATAGGCCAGCACGAATGCTAAAATCAGGTACAAAGTCTGGGCTCTCATCGGTTTGGAGGCCTTGATGAAACGGTTGTAATCCAGGGCACTTAAGCCATACATGGAAAGGGCCAAGGCGATAAGATAAACCAGATAATCGATATATACATCCAAATTCATACAAACTCTCCATCTATCATGGTCTTTACTACATTTAGTTTTTCGTCATAGATGACCAGATCAGCCTTCTTGCCTTTGGACAGGCTGCCGATGCGCTGTTCCAGACCCAGATAGCGGGCCGGATTGATGCTTGTATAGGCAACGATATCCCTTAGGCTGATATCCTTTTGTTCAAATAGATCCCTGATCATCAGATTGAAATCATCTATCTTATTGGAGATCAGACAGATCCGATCCTTTCGCGAATGCTTAAGCAGATCATAGAAGACCTTTTTATCAGCGATCTTTCGATCGATGCTTACTAGTTTATAGACATCTTCAAGCATAAACAGGGCATTAACCATATTAAGATCCTTTAGCTGATAGCTGCCCATTTCATTGAAGCAGTCCGTAAAGGCATCATAACCCCTTTCGATCGCCTTAAGGCATTGCTCCATGCTTAGTTCACAATAGCCCATTCCCTTTTTGACATTTCCAGGATCCGGATGATTGGCAGGGTCACCGGAGATCATCTTTACATCTTCACTGATCTTAGGATCATTTATAAGGTGTCTTCCAAGGATCCGGGCTTCACCCTCTTTGGTATCATCCTTTAACAGGACGGAAGTGATGCCACTGTTTTTAAGCCTCGTGCCACTATAAAGCAGATCGATGGCTCCCGGAAGGACATATTTGCCCTTTAAGTCGATCACTTCAAAATCAGGATAGTGCTTGCTTATGTCCTTATAGGTAGCTTCTTTGATCGTCTTTCCTTCGACTACCAGATAAGCATCCACTATCTCCTTTTTATCATCGGGGATAAGGTGAGCATTTACAAATATGGTATTCATCTGACAATAGCATCCATTAAGGCCGGGACGACCTGTTTCTTACGCGACAACAGTTTATCGACATAACCATCAGCATTCATGGAATCCATAAAGGCTGATTCAACGATCGGAGACAAAGTTCCCCGATAGATCAGGTAAGAACCGCTTCCCAGATTGTTGGTAAGCATGACCAGCAGAAGATCATAGCTATTCATCATGATCGTATCATCCATGTATTTGCATAGACCTTCTCTGATGCTCTCTACTTCTTCCCTGTTCCTGCATTGCGTCTGGGCGATGGCGATCTTGTGACCTTCCATGACATATTCCTTATAGTCATCAAAGACGATGTCGATAAAGCGTTTATCCAGGATCGATTCACTGGTGTTGGAAAGCTCACTTGCGAGCTTGCTTCCATCGATTCCGGTATATTCACAAAGATATGCATACATCTTTCTGTCCAGATCGGTAGTAGTCGGTGATTTGAGATCGAGGGTATCGGTAATTATCGCCCCCAAAAGGATCGAGGCGATATTCTTATCGAGTTCGACATTCTGATCGAGATACTTTTTGGTGATGATGGTGGCGGTAGCACCGACACTCATGAAAGTCAGATCGACCGGATTGGCTGTTTCCAGATCTCCCAGCTTGTGGTGATCGATGACTTCGACGATCTCAGCGAAATCGATATCGCTGATGGTCTGCTTCTTTTCGTTGTGATCGACTAGGATGAAGCGTTTCTTCCGGTAGTTGATCAGGTGATAACGGGAAAGCGAACCGACCAGGATCCCCTCATTATTGATGACAGGATAGGCACGGTAACGGGTCTTGCTTATCTTGCTGTTAGCATCCTCGATCGATTCATTCTCATTGAAGATGACCATTTCAGTAGTCATTAATCTATCGATGGTCAAGGCCTGGTAAAGTTCCCTGATGATCTGTTGAGGATCCAAAGGTGTTTCGATGATCTCGATATTCGGATATTCATTCTTTATTGCTTCCAGCCTCTGGCCATAGACCAGGGCGATCATTTTCTTGGAAAGGCATCTTTCATCGATATCGAAAAGGTCATGCACAACGATCAGGGAATTATCATCGTATTTCTCGATAAAGGTCGAAGGGAAAATGATCCGGCCATTGAAACCGATGTCTTTTCTCTCGTTTACCAACCGTCCGTTTACGGCCTTTAAGATATCATCAAGATCCAGGGAAGAAAGTAACCGGATCCGGTCTTCTTCCTCCATGGTAAAGATCCTGTCCAGGTCACTTAAAGAGATCAGTCCTTTAAGCTGACCGTTTTTATCAGTGATATAGATTGTATGGGTCGGGCTTTCGTGGATAACTTTCAGGGCCTGCTTGACAGTAAGATCACTATCGACGGTCTTGGGAGCATCCAGATCGATCTCTTTCAAAGAACATCTGGCACTGTACATGATAGGCGGCTCCTCGATCCCGAACTTTTCCAGAAGATATTCGCTCTCCTGGGATAGTTTGCCCAGACGGATCGCTGTCGCATCGATTCCCTGCTTTTTCTTGAATTCAGCGTAGGCTATCGCGCTGACGATCGAATCAGTATCCGGTCTTTGATGCCCGGTTACATAAATTGGTTTTTTCATATCTTAATTCTAACAAAGATCGTGAATAATTATTTATCTTGTAGTCTGCTCAAAGTAATAAAAACCCTGCGAAATTACACAGGGACTGTTTTTTCCTATCAGCGGAAACTGTCCTGATACTTGCGGGAGAGGCTGACATAGTTTTTCAGGAATTCCAGGTATAATTCCCTGATATTGCCTTCCAAATCAGCAGATAGTCTTTTGGCCATCGCTTCTTCCCTGGAAGGATCATAAGTCGGAAGATCATTGGCGATCTTGTAGTCACCGATCTTCTTAACGATCTGCATCCTTTCTAAAAACAGGGCTTTAAGCTGATCATCGATCCCGTTTAGTTGTACTCTCATCTCATCTAATTCCATGGCTCTAGCTCTCCTTTCTTAACGATATAGGCTTTTTTGCTCATTTTTGCCAGCGGATCATCACTATGTGAATCGCTGTAGAATTCTTCGATCTCTACCTCAGGCATCTCGGCGAGCAAACGTACTACTTTCTCTTCACCATAACAGTTATTGCTTTGGTATTTACCGGTATGCTTATCCACCTTGGAAGCATAGCAGTATTTGATATCCAGTATCTTCATGATCGGTCTTAGTATGAACTCGGTCGATGCTGAGACTACGACATCATCGGGCTGATGGTTCTTTAAGTAATACGGAAAGATATTTGCTTTCTCTTTATCCCAGAAATCATCTAAAGCCTTATCGACATCCTTGACATAGTTAAGACAGTGCCAGAAGCGTTCCTTCATCCTCTGCTTGCTGATGATCTTGAAGGTATAGCCCAAAAAGGCTGTGATCACATTGAAAACATTGAGCAGGGTCTTTGGCTGATGCCTGAAAAGATAAAAGATGAATTGGGTCTCTGAGTTTTTGGCGTAGATCGTTTTATCGAAATCGTAGACATTGCATTTCACAAGGTAAATATATCATCACAAAGCCGATTTATCTATCCGAAACTTGTCATAATAAAAGCAGTCGTCCTGGCTGCTTTTATTATTATGCGTTTTTGATGCTTATGTATTTATAGCCGGCTTCATCGATTGCGGCCTTCATAACTTCCTCATTTAAAGGAGCATCATGTTTTACTACGACTTCACCGGTATTGTGATCAGGCTTGGCTTCGATGATGCCGCCGATTCCTTCAAGCGCCTTTTTAACATGCTTCTCGCACATCTCGCACATCATGCCTTCGACCAGTACGGTTGTTTCCTTGGCTGTCTGATCGCATGTGCATACGCCAGCATACTCATAACCGGCTTCGGTCACTGCCGCTTTCATTGCTTCCTCGTTTAAAGGTGCACTATGTTTTACCACGACCTTTCCGGAAGTGTGATCAGAAGTGGCTTCTTCGATGCCGCTTACACTTTCCAGTGCTTTCTTGACGTGTCTTTCACAATTCTCACACATCATACCGTTAACTAAAACAATCGTTTCCTGCATTCTTTCATTTCCTCCTTTAATTGATTTAGTGTTTTCTTCTGTTTCTTTTACCATCGATCCTTCAGTGATGGTTGCTGTATCCCTGCTTTCAGGCAGGGCCTTTTTCCGTAGCTTTCTGTCTTTGGATGCATCATGGACCTTAAACAGGTTAAGTCTTAATGCGTTCATGCATACGGTAAAGGATGAGATCGCCATGGCTGCTGCACCCCACATCGGATTCATCTCGATGCCTTTGTACAGTCCCGCAGCCATCGGGATCAGTATTACATTATAGGCAAATGCCCAGAATAGATTTTCATGGATATTTCTAAGTGTCGCTCTGGAAAGTCTTATTGCTCCGGATACATCGGTCAGCTTTGAGTTCATGAGAACGATATCCGCTGAATCGATCGCCACATCCGTTCCTGCGCCGATGGCAATGCCGATATCGGACCTGGTAAGTGCCGGAGCATCATTTATGCCATCACCGACCATTGCTACCTTTCCTCTGGCTTGCAGCTCACGAATAACTGACTCCTTACCCTCAGGAAGTACACCTGCAATGACTTTATCCACGCCAGCCTGTTTGCCAATGGCTTTAGCTGTGCGCTCATTGTCGCCGGTAAGCATGACGACTTCGATGCCTTGTCCCTGCAGCTCCTTTACAGCCCGGGCTGAATCTTCCTTGATGACGTCAGCTACAGCGATGATTCCAAGAAGCTGTCCGTCTTTTTCGAAATAGAGCGGGGTCTTGCCTTTCGAAGCAAGTTCATCGGCCTGGATCTTTAGATCATCCTTGACATTGGAAAGCGTTTGGATGAATTTACCTGATCCGCCATGATACAGCGATGTACCGATACGGCCTTCCAGTCCGTTTCCCGCCAGCGCTTTGAAGTCTGTGACTTCATCTGCTTCAAGTCCTTTTTCTTCCCCATAGGCAGCGATCGCTCTTGCTAAAGGATGTTCTGATTTCTGCTCCAGCGAGTATGCGCTTTGTAGCAGTTCTTCTTCAGATACACCAAAGCAAGGAATGATGTCAGTCACGACCGGTTTTCCCTCGGTAATGGTACCTGTCTTATCCAGCGCTACGATCTGGATGCGTCCGGTATTTTCCAAGGCTTCTGAGGTCTTAAAGAGGATACCGTTTTTAGCTCCCATGCCATTACCGACCATGATGGCGACCGGCGTTGCCAGTCCAAGGGCACAAGGGCAGGAAACAACAAGTACCGCGATCGCTCTTTCAAGCGCGTAAGTTACTGTCTGACCTAAGATCAGCCAGATCACAAAGACGATCAGTGCAATGCCAATGACAGCCGGAACGAATATGCCTGAGACCTTATCAGCGATCCTGGCGATCGGTGCCTTGGTTGCTGCCGCATCCGATACCATCTGGATGATCTGGGAGAAGGTAGTATCCTCGCCGACCCTTGTAGCTCTGGCTTTGATATAGCCTGACTGATTGATCGTTGCGGCCGATACGACATCATCTACCTGCTTATCTACCGGGATCGATTCGCCCGTAAGAGCAGATTCATCCACTGCCGTGTTTCCTTCCGTGATGATGCCATCTACCGGGATCGATTCTCCCGGTTTGACGATGAAGATATCGCCTAAAGCTACATCATCGATACCGATCTCGACTTGCTTTCCTTCACGCTCAACAACGGCTGTTTTAGGCGCCATGCTAAGCAGGTTTTTAAGCGCATCGGTCGTGCGTACCTTGGAAAGGGATTCCAATGTCTTACCGACGGTGATAAGAGCCGGGATCATTGCTGCGGTCTCAAAATATAACTGGTCATGATAGGTGCTCATCAATTCCATGTTGGAGGCACCGTTTGTGATCATGACGGTCAGTTTATAAAACACATACAGGGACCAGGCAAAGGAGACCGAAGATCCCAGCGCTACCAGTGCATCCATATTAGGCGATAGATGCATCAGGCCTCTAAATCCCGATATAAAGAAATCCTTATTGATATACATCACGATCAGCGCGATGATCATCTGCGTCAGGGCCAGCCCCAGATGGTTATGAGCAAGGAAACCGGGTACCGGCAAGCCCAACATATTATGTCCCATCGTAAGGTACATCAGTATGATCAGCCAGACAATTGACAAGGTAAGTCTTTTTCTGAGCTTTGGTGTCTCATAATCTTTGAGTGCCTCTTCTTCAGCTGCGATCTTGGCGCTGATAGAACCTTTACTGCTTTTTTCCTGTTCCTCGCCTTTGACCCGGGCACCATATCCGGCTTTTTCGACCGCTTTGATAACTTCTTCCGCGGTTGCTGATCCATCGACTGACATGGAATTTGTCAGCAGTGAGACCGTTACCGAATCGACAGTGTCCAGCTTTGAGACGGCCTTTTCCACGTGTGCCTGACAGGCGGCACAAGTCATTCCTGTTACAATATATTGCTGTGTCAATTTAAGGCCCTCCTTATTTCATAAGACGCTGAAGCAGCTGACATAGTTCATCGATCGATGCTTCATCGCCATTCATGATGTCGTTTTTGACGCATCCATGTATGTGATTTGAAAGCAATTGCTTGCTGAAACTGTTTAAAGCGCTGTTTGCTGCTGAAACCTGAACCAGGATATCAGGGCAATAGGCATCCTTTTCGACCATTCCCTGCAGGCCGCGTATCTGTCCTTCTATGCGTTTTAACCTAGATAACAGGATCTTTTTTTCTTCACTCGATCTGTCGGTATGTCTGCTCGAACAGGCCGGACATTCGATTACTTCTTCTTCAAGATGATCTTTCATTGCTCATCCCTCCACTTAAACTTAAATTTACCCCCTGGGGGTATCCTATACGATAAGAATATTATACCCCCTCAGGGTATTTGTCAATTATAAGGCTTTTTGCAGGAATGGCTATTATCTAAGGATCAGAACCCCGCTTTCTCATTGGCTTCCCTGATCTCCCGTGTAGCCTCTTTGATATCCCTGCTCAAAGAAGAAGTAAGGATATAGGCTTCTCCCTTTGGATATCTGGCGCTTCTTCCTACCCTTCCTAACATCTGGATCAGGGAAGATTTGTCATATACCCTGCTTGATGCATCGAAGATGATCACCGCCACATTCTCAATGGTCACTCCTCTTTCCAGGATGGTCGTGGAAAATAGCACCTTGTATTTGCCATTCCGGAAACCGGAGACGATATTGGAACGGTCTATGACCTTGCTATTTACATAGGAACAATCGATAAAATGTTTGAATACCTTATGCAATCTGATGCTGTCACTGATGGTCGGTACAAAGACGATGGTCTTTCTTTTGATGTTGCCCAGAAGATAGAGAAGGAAAAGATATTGCGCGGTTTTTGGAAGCAGGACGATCTTAGGTTCGGCCAGGGGATGACCATGTGGTCTTTGGTAGAGGTAGAGATATTCAAGATCCTTTATTTTAGTAAGTTTCTTTTTTAAACCATCATCGATAGTGGCACTGCTAAAGATCAGCTGACCTTTGCTTGAATTAAGGGCGATATTATACAGGACATCATCTCCCTTAAAGGGAAAGGCATCGACTTCATCCAAGATGAGCAGATCAAAGCTCTGGTAATAGCGATACAGCTGAT
>JAFWFB010000121.1 GCA_017512625.1 Erysipelotrichaceae bacterium | reverse complement strand
GATAGTGTGGCCATCCTCATCATAGATATAGATCGAATCGATACTGTTATCTTCACAAAGTTTTTGTAGGATCGAAGAATTACCAACGGATCTCAGATAGTTGTTTTCATCATCGAGGACGTACCGGCGATTGCCTTGTTCGTCATAGTCAAAGTAGCAGAAATCCGACTGCTGATTCAGGGCATCCGGATTCTCTTCGAGGTAGAAGGAGAGCAACTTGGCTGTAGAGATGAAACGTGAATTGCAATAATCTTCAACGATGCTGCTGCTTTCCCTGTTTTCTTCATAACGGCCGGATATCTCCGAAAGGATTACTTTCGATTTACTGACACCCTCGGTTATCTCAAGCAGGGTCTGGGTATAGAAAGTGATACCGAATACTGCCAGCAAGCCAATAAACATCAAAGGTAAGACTTTGATAAAGACAGATTTATTGAAATAAGTCGGTCTATCCGGATTACCGTTTATTAGGACCCGGTTGGTCGAAGTTCCCTGGCGGATGAAATCATTACGGACGAATATAGCATAGGTCATGCAAAGGCTCATGACGATGATGAAGCCCATGATCGACCAGATCGTAACATATTTATCATTGGCGCTGATGTTTATCTGTTTGGCAGCAGCAATGATAACGGTATCATCATCGATGGCTTTGGAGCTGCAGTAATATCTTTCGCCCAGCATATTCTGGGTGCCGTTATAGCCGTCTTTTAGAATTTCTTCGTTAAGTCCGCTGAAAAAGGCATTCTGGCCGGTCAGGAAGGCATCGTCGTTTTTGAAATATTCAAACAGACCATCTTCCTTATTTACCGCAAACAGGAAACCGTCATTGATGACAGCCATCCTGCTTAATACATTGGAAAGGTCGTTTAGGGTGGTTACCCTGTCATCGATCATCTTGGAATTGGAGCCGATGGTCAGGACAAACTGGGTACCATTATTGACATATGGTTTGGAGTAGAAATAGAAGTTTCCATACTGGTTTTGAACCAGGACCGGAGTGATGCTTCCGTCTTTGTTCTGACACCAGTCAAGGATCTTGTTTAAGTTTTCCTGGGTCATGATATTGCTTGAAGACGGGTTACGGCCATAGATCGACGGGTCAGGTGCCATGACCACCTTTCCGTTAGTATCCAACAGATACAGGTAAGTTATATCCAATGGACTGGATAACTGGGAAAAGATCTGGGAAGTGACCGTATGATCATTATGGACGATCTGTTCATAAAAACCATTGGTAAACAATCGTTCGATATCGTTTAAGGTCTTCCAGTTTCCTTCATGATAGATATCCGTCAGCATCTGCGAATTCTCCTTGTTCTCGCTGATGATCGACGCTACCTCACTAAGAGCCAGTTCATTGCTTTTTTGTTGCTTATTAAGAGCAGCTTTGGTCTGAACGTCACTTAAAAATGTTCCGATCAAAGCGATGCCTAACAAGATCAGGACAATGTTGCCAACGATCTTATTCGTAAAAGAAGAGTTTCTAAGACTGCTTAATGTAGTCGATTGCTTTTCCATCTGGTTTTCATCCATACCAGTCACCCCGATTTATTATTTATGCTCTCGATATCATTATTTAATATAAGAGATTTATACGCTTTTATTGTAGCATGTTGACATTATCGTTAAGAAAGCAATAAACTCAACGATCGCATAGTATTGGGCATTTTTAAGGTTTAAATATGGGCAAAAAGCCTTAATCCTGGTTCGTATGATCATGCAGATGGTAGAATAACGGTGTTACAATAATAAAGTTGCACGCATATTTAGACAGTTTGAATATATAGCAGGAAGTAAAAATGAATCTTAGAGATCTAAAGCCCGGACGTAAGGCGTTAATAAAAACAGTAGGTGGTGAAGGTGCCCTTCGTCAGCACCTTTTGGATATGGGAGTGATTCCCGGCGTTACTTTGGAAGTCGTCAAGTTTGCACCGCTGGGGGATCCGATGGAAGTCAGGATCCACGGTTATGAACTGACTTTAAGACTTGCTGACGCAGAAAAGATCGAGATCGAGCTTTGTGAAGATAACAGTATATGTCATCAAAGCTGTCACGATTGCCCTTTTACCAAAGATGATCATCATGGAAGCAAAGGCAAATATCATGGTCATGAACACGACTCATTCAAAGATGATATTCATGATACTAGAAGCCTGGAACATCCAGGTCTTGGTGAGGGCGGCCGTTTCCACGCCAAAGAGGACGGCGATCCGCTTCCGGAAGGAACCATCCTTACTTTCGCTTTGGTTGGCAACCAAAACTCCGGAAAGACTACTCTTTTCAATCAGTTGACCGGCTCCAACCAGCACGTCGGTAATTTCCCGGGTGTTACCGTCGACCGCAAGGACGGTGTGATCAGAAACCACAAGAATACATTGGTTACCGATTTGCCCGGAATCTATTCGATGTCTCCTTACAGCAGTGAGGAGCTGATATCCCGTAACTTTGTCATAAATGAAAACCCGCATGCGATCATCAATATCATCGATGCTACCAATATCGAAAGAAACCTCTATCTGACGACCCAGCTGCTTGAGATGGAAAAGTCGATGGTCGTAGCTTTGAATATGATGGATGAGGTGAATGAAAACGGTGGGGCAGTAGATATCAACCTGATGGAGAGGATGCTTGGAGTACCGGTCGTACCGATCTCCGCAGCCAAGAATCAGGGTGTCAATGAACTGATCGAACACGCCATTCACGTCGCTTACTATCAGGAAAAACCTCTGGATAAGGATCTATGTGATAAACGTGATCTCAATGGTGCTGTTCACCGTACGCTGCATGGTGTCATGCACCTGATCGAGGATCATGCCCGACGCAAAGGCTTGCCGGTCAGATTCTCCGCAAGCAAACTGCTCGAAGGTGATGAACTGATCGAAAAACAGCTGGAACTGGATGAAAACGAGAAGAATACCCTCGATCATCTGATCATTCAGATGGAAAAGGAAAGCGGACTGGACAGAAAAGCCGCCATGGCAGATATCCGATTCCGCTTTATCGACCGTTTATGCCATCACGCGGTAACCAAACCGGCTGAGACTAAGGAACATGCCCGCAGCCGTAAGATAGATAGCGTATTGACCGGAAAATACAGCGCGATCCCGCTGTTTATCCTGATCATGGCGACCGTCTTCTTCCTGACCTTCAATGTCATCGGCGCCTGGTTGCAGGGGTTACTAGAAATAGGTGTCAATTATCTGACGGCACGTGTCGATGGCTTACTGGTATCGATGGGTACCAATGAGATCGTCCACGGACTTATCGTGGAAGGTATCTTTGCAGGCGTAGGAAGCGTCATCAGTTTCGTCCCGATCATCGTTACCCTGTTCTTCTTCCTGTCGATCATGGAAGATAGCGGCTATATTGCCAGAGTCGCATTCTTCATGGATAAGATGCTTAGAAAGATCGGTCTTTCCGGAAGAAGTATCGTCCCGATGCTGATCGGTTTTGGCTGTACGGTCCCGGCTGTCATGTCTACCAGGACCTTGCCAAGTGAAAGAGACAGGAGGATGACGATCCTGCTTACTCCGTTTATGAGCTGCAGCGCCAAGATCCCTATTTATGCCTTCTTCGTCAACGCCTTCTTCCCGGATAAGGGCTGGCTGGTGATGACCGGCTTATATGTCTTAGGTATCGTTACTGCCATTTTGGTAGCACTGCTTTTAAAGAATACATTCTTCCATGGCGAAGCAGTTCCGTTTGTCATGGAGCTGCCTAACTACCGCATGCCTAGTGCCAAGAGCGTTGGTCAGCTGCTTTGGAGCAAGGCCAAGGACTTCTTACAAAGAGCCTTCTCCGTCATCATGATCGCTTCGATCGTCGTCTGGCTGTTACAGAGCTTCGACCTGAGTTTAAACCGTGTCACTCCGGATCACAGCATTATGGCGATGATCGCCAATCTACTGGTACCGTTGTTTAAACCGGTTGGACTGGGTGATTGGCGGATCTGCACTTCCCTGATCTCCGGTTTCATGGCCAAGGAAAGTGTCGTTTCCACGATGGAAATGTTATTTGGCGGTCCGGAAGGTGTAGCTAGTGCTTTATCGGTCGCTACCGTAGCATCGATGCTGGTATTCAGCCTGCTCTATACCCCGTGTGTTGCTGCCATCGCTTCGATCAGAAGGGAACTGGGACGCAGGAAAAGCATCCTGGTCGTTATCTGGCAATGCTGCATTGCCTGGATCTTCTCCTTGATCACCTATCTTATCGTCAAGTGATGATAAGCACCAATAGATAAACCATATCCTGATAAGGTTATAATTTAATTGAATCAGGAGTAAATATGCCTTTTGAAATAGTAAATAATGATCTGCTTGCGATGGATGTCGATGCTTTGATCATTGATCTCATCACCAGCCGGAAATCAGTACTGATTTCGATAAAGACCTGAACCTTAAAGCCGGTCCCGGTCTTTTTGCTACCCGAAGGATCATTGGCGGCATTCCTTATGGCAAGGCTGTAAGCAGCGCCGCCTACAATCTTTCTTCAAAGATCGTCATTCATGCGGTAGGACCGGTTTTCGATGACAGAGACGAGGATAAAGAAAAGCTGCTTAAAGATGCTTATTATAATGCCTTGTTTTTAGCACTGTCTTCGGGGTGTGAATCGGTAGCCATGCCTTTGATCTCAACGTCATTTTCGAATGCTCCAGGATCATTGAGCTACAGGATAGCCATGGAAACAATCAGGCACTTTCTTGATCTGTACGATCTTTCGATTTACCTGGTCGTTAAAGATAAAAGCGATATTGTTTACTTCAAATCGTTGGCAGATGAAGTCGATGATTATTTAAGCGATTTTCTGGAAATTCAAAGGGAAGATGAATATCCCCGTATACTGGCTGATGTGGTATATACCACAAGCGATGCGAAGGCAAGTTATGCAGGCGATATCTATAGACCATCAGAGCTGGAAAAGATGCTTGAGAAACTGGATGCGGGATTCTCAGAGTCGCTGCTAAAACTAATCGATATGAAAGGCAAGAGCGATCCGGATGTCTATAAAAAAGCCAATATTGACCGTAAACTGTTTTCGAAGATCAGAAGTAATCCTGAATACCAGCCGACTAAATCTACGGCTTTGGCACTTGCTTTCGGTCTGGAGTTAAGCCTTGAAGAAACGAAGGAGTTTATAGCTAAAGCCGGCTATGCCCTAAGCGAGAGTAAAATAGCCGATGTAATAGTCATGTATTTCCTGACGAATAGAATATACGATCTTTATCTGGTAAATGCAGAACTGCTAAGATATGACCAGTCACCGATCGGAGGAGTGATCAGGTAATAAAAATGTCGCCTTACAAGCGACCTTTTATTTAATGGCGATAGCTAAGATAAAGATGCTTAAAGGAGGTCAGCATGACAGAATTAGTATTTATCTTAGATCGCAGCGGATCGATGTCCGGGATGGAAGAGGACGTTATCGGCGGATTCAATTCCATGATCGAAAAGCAGAAAAAGGAAAAAGGCGAGGCTTATGTCACAACAGTAACTTTCAACATGAATTCCGAAACTATCCATGACCGCATTCCGATCAATGACGTAGGACCGTTAAGCGGTAAGGATTATTATCCTTGTGGATCGACAGCTCTTCTTGACACTGTGGGATATACGATCAAACATATCGAAAGCATTCATCGCTATATCCGCAAAGAAGACAGGCCGGATAACGTCATCTTCGTTATCACTACCGATGGCTTGGAGAATTCCAGTCAAAAGTACAGTTATCAGGATGTTAAAAAGATGATCAGCAACTGTAAGAAGAAAGACTGGGAGTTCATCTTCCTGGGAGCCAATATCGATGCTGTAAAAGAAGCAAGAAACTTCGGGATCGGTGAGGAATGGGCCGTTAACTATGTAAATGATAAAAAGGGCATCAGCATCGTCTATGACAGTCTTGATAGCAGTATCAGATCAGTCCGAAGAAACGGGCATCTGTCTGAAGACTGGAAAATGGAGATCGAAGAAGATTTCAAAACAAGAAAGGGACAATAAAGTCCCTTTCTTTGATTATCGCTTTTAAATTGATTATGATTTTAGTATGAACAAAGGTATCATATTCGATCTCGACGGTACCCTTTGGGATTGCGAACAAGCGACCCTGGATACCTTTAATGAGATCTGCGAAAAACATGGCTTGCCCGCAATAACAAGGGAGACCGTCAAGGCTTCGATGGGCATCACCAGAGAAGAGAGTATCGAACTCTTTTTTCCGGGTATCGAAGATGGCGAGAAATATCTCGATGAAGCTGAATCCCTGCTGGCCATCAGGCTGCACGAAGGATCAGCTACCATCTATCCGGGACTAAAGGAAACCATTGAAGAATTAGTTAAGGAATATGGACTTTATATCGTCAGCAATTCCGATGACTTCAATTATATCGGTGCTTTTGTGGATTGCTATGGATTCAAGGATCATATCATCGACTATTTCCCGGCCAGTGCCATGGGCATCTCCAAAAGCGATGCCATTCGCAAGATGGTGGATAAATATGAACTTGATAAAGCAATATATGTAGGTGATACCATCAGGGATTACCAGGCAGCAAGTAAAGCCGGAGTCAGATTCATCTTTGCGGGATATGGTTTTGGCAGTTTCGACTATCCTTACAGGGCTGATACCTGTCTGGAATTGCTGGCACTGATCGATAAGATCATGAAAGAGGAATGATATGGACAAGATCGTTAAAGCGAGTGCCTTGGCTAAGAATGGCTTAGCCAAGGACCTGGATGATTATTACAACAACCGTAAACCCAACCCGGAGATGAAGGATCTTTCAGGATACATCATCAAGGGAGTGGATGTCGGAAAGAAGAGGATGAAGGATATCTATCCGGATTATCCTTTGATCGATCTTACGACTACCAGGATCGAACAGGAAGATCTGGACTTCGGCGGTTATCGGGTAAGACGTTTTTATCCTCATGATCTGGAGGGTGCTTCACCATCCATCGTCTTTTTCCATGGAGGCAGTTTCATGGGCGGCTATATTGAAAACTATAACTGCATCCATCGCAAGTTGGCGGAACTGATCAATGGCAATGTCTTCCATGTTGATTACAGTTTAAGTCCGAAAGCTGCCTATCCGACTGCTTTGATCCAGTGCTATCACACCGTAGAATACATCGCCAGGAATCACGAGCAGTTTAAAGTGGATACCGATAAACTGGCAGTCTATGGCAATTCAGCCGGCGGTTATCTGGTAGCCAGCGCCTGTCTGCTTGACAGGGAAAACCATTACATCAAGCAGGCCTTTATGATATATCCGGTCGTTGATATGACTGAATACTCTTTAAGCAAGTTCGATTATTCCTTCTATGGTGAAGATCTTGATGAGTTTGTTAAGGGCAAGATCAAGTCGCTGCTTAATTACCGAAGTATCCTTGATATCTATCTGCAAAACAACGAAGATCCAAAAGACGAACTGATCTCCCCACTTCTTTCAGACAATTTAAAAGACTTCCCTTATACCATCATCATGAGTTCGGAATTTGATGTTACCCGGATGCAAAGTGAGGAATTCAGAGATAAATTAAGATCAGTGGGAGTAAAGACGGATTATTATCTGTTTGAAGGAACCACCCATGGCTTCCTGGATAAACTGGGCATCCTGGAAAGTTCCTTGAAGAGTCTGGAGATCATTTCAGATACACTTAAAGGTTAGCTTCCAAGATCGAGGATCATGATCGTCAGATCAAGACCCACGATATAGATAAGTTGCATGAAACCATTGATGACCATCACCTTCAGATAGGTGATGCCTGTTATCGCCAGTACCACCAGCATGATAACCATGCTGGTGTTTTTATATCTGCTGTAACTGCTTTGGATGATGTAGAGGGATATGGCGGAGGCTAAGGTAAAGCAGGCATAGGCCACGATGATATGGATCGAATTGATCAAAGGATCGATATTGTAAGGGACGATCCCGATCCCTAAGATCGCCAGGCAAAAGATAAGCGCTAAGGATTTCTTGCCATATTTATTGATCGGGTAATAATAGGTAGCTGCCATGATAATGGTCAAAAGCAACAATAAAAGATAGTTGATGATGCTTTTGGAAGCATTGATGGATAAATTCTCGGTCCATAGATCTCCTTGCATGACCAAAAAGACATCAAGAATGATTATTGTTATATAACCTGCCAGCCTGATCGTTCCCTTTTTTTTCACTCCTTTAATTTACCACGGTTATTCCTTATAATTAAAACCGACATGAACCCAATCATCACCTTTAAACTATTAATCATCCTGATCATGGTCACCCCAAGGATCATTTCTTTCATGCTCTACCGGAAAAAGGACCCTGACCTTTTGTTTTTAAGCTATATCTTATGTCTCGTCTTTATGATCGTTCCCGTGCCGTTTAAGAAATATGGCTTTGACAGTGTGACGATCATGCTTGTATATGTGACGGCCCATTTCATCCTGACTTTGGCTTATACCCTGATCTATACCTTCAGCATCATGAGAAAGGTTGAGGAATATAAATACAGTTTAAGGGTCATTGAGATCATCCTGTTATTGATAAACGGGATCGTCTTTAAGCAGGTGGTGCTGATCCTTCTTACAGGCATACATGGCTATCTGACCTTTAAAACAATCAATAATAAAAGCGACCCTGATTAGGATCGCTTTTTTGATGATCTTTAAGTAAGACTCATTCGTAGCGGGCTGCTGCTTCTTCGAGCCACTTGGTGATCTCGATGTGCTGCGGGCAGGCACCTTCACATTGCAGGCAATGGATACATTCGCTGGCCTTGCCGCCATTGGAAGTTGCTCTCTCATAGCCGCGCTTAGCATCTTCGCTCTTGCCATAGATCATGTCCATGTTCATGGCATTGAAGATGTTAGGAATGGAGATCTGCATCGGGCATCCCGGAGTACAGTACTGACAGCCGGTACATGGGATCTGAGGAATGTTTCTTAAGATCTCCTGTGCCTTTTCGATGATAGCGGACTCTTCTTCGCTTAAAGGTTTGAAGTCAGCCATATAGGATACATTGTCTTCCATCTGGGCGATACTGCTCATTCCGGATAAGACAGTCATGATTCCTTCCTTGGAAGCGACGAAACGTACTGCCCAGCTGGCAACACTTGCTTCAGGATTGAAATCCTTAAACAATTTAACAACGCTCTCTGGCGGATTGGCTAAGGTTCCACCCTTGATCGGTTCCATAACGACGACCGGTTTGCCATGCTTTCTGGCTACTTCATAGCAGCGGCGGGATTGTACGTTTGGTGCATCCCAGTCAGCATAGTTGATCTGCAGTTGAACGAATTCAGCATCCGGATGTTCGGTAAGGATCTTGTCCAGAGTTTCCGGAGTGTCATGGAAGGAGAAGCCCCAGTGTTTGACCAGGCCCTTTTCCTTAGCTTCCTTTACATAATCGAATAAATGATATTTCTCATAAGTAGGATAATTATCTTTATTCATGGCATGAAGGAGATAGAAATCGAAGTAGCCGGCACCGGTTCTTTCCAAAGAGACTTTCAGCTGATTCTTAGCATCTTCTTCATCCTTGGCGACACGGGCATTGAGCTTGCTGGTGAGATAATACTCACTGCGGTCATGACGCTCAACCAGCATCTGACGGACAGCATCTTCACTTCCTTCGTAGACATAAGCTGTATCAAAATACTTTAATCCAGCGTTAAGAAAGGTATCGGTCATTACTTTACACTGTTCAACATCGATGGTTCCATCTTCTTTTCGAGGTAAACGCATGCAACCGAAACCAAGAGCAGGCATATTTTGCCCAAAGAATTCTCTCATAATACCCTCCTGTATTTTGTACACCTCTATTTTAAATGAATAATCCAGACAAGGATAGACAAACATTAAAAAACCGGGAAGGTTTCACTTCCCGGGTATCTTTTTATTCATTATCCGTTATGGCGGTAAGTTGCTGGAACAAAGAGCATCAGCATCGGAATCAGTTCCAGCCTTCCCGCAAGCATGTCGAAGATCAAAACGATCTTGCTGAAGACGGAGAAGGAAGAATAGTTCATCGTCGGACCGACAACGTTAAGTCCCGGACCGATATTGTTGAGCGTTGCTGCAACAGCCGTAAAGTTGGTCGTATAGTCAAAATTATTGATGCTGACCAGCAGTATCGAAACTGCAAATACAACGATATAAACAGCAAAGTAGCGTCTTACGGAAGAAAGCATATCTTTATCCAGGACCTTTCCTTCGAACTTGACCGGTTTTACCAGACGCGGGTGAGCGAAGCCGGTCAGGGAATTGATGCTGTCCTTGATCGCGATGACGATCCTGCTGACCTTGATTCCTCCGCCGGTCGAACCGGCACAGGCACCGATAAACATCAGGGTGACGAGAATGGTCGTAGAGAATGACGGCCACTGGTTAAAGTCGATGGTCGAGAAACCGGTCGTGGTAATGATGGAAGCGACCTGGAAAGAAGCCGTCTGGAAGGCAGAGGCAATTCCTTTGGACATGTGCAGGGTATTGGCTGTGATAAGCAGCGACGATACCAGGATTATCGAAAGATAGGCTTTTACTTCCTCGCTTTTAAGAGCTTCTTTGCCTTTACCGATAAGGACCAGGTAGTAGACATTGAAATTGACGCCGAACAGGATCATGAATATCGTAAGGATGATCTGCTGGGAAACAGGCAGAAGGCTCATTCCGGCGTTGTAATTGGAAAAGCCTCCGGTGCCGGCTGTCTGGAAGGAAGCACAGATAGCATCGAACAAAGGCATTTTAAAGATCACCAGCAGCATTATTTCAGCAATGGTGATGCCGATATAGATCGTATAAAGAATCTTAGCGGTATCTGATACCCGGGATACAAGCTTTCCGACAGAAGGACCCGGAGATTCCGCCTTCATGATATTCATGGCATAGCCTCCGGCACTCGGCAAGATCGACAAAACGAATACCAAAACTCCCATACCGCCGATCCAGTGGGTGAAACTGCGCCAGAAAAGCGAAGCATGGGAAAGGTGCTCGACTTCATCGAGTATGGAGGCACCGGTCGTAGTGAATCCTGATGCTGTTTCAAACAGGGCGTCAACAAACTCTGGGATCTCCCTGGTGATATAAAACGGAATGGCTCCGATAAATGACAGTATTAACCAGCTTAAGGAAACGATGATAAAGCCTTCCTTGGCATAGAAGACGTTGCTTTTTGGTTTACGCCGATAACCCAGATAACCGATCGCTCCCACGATTTCTGCCGTAGCAAAATAAACCAGATATACGCTTTCTTGATAAATAAGCGCCACAACTCCCGTAACTGCGAGCAATGCAGCCTCAGTCAGTACGACCAGGGATATCGCGTATCTAATATAGTTCTTATTCATGGCTACTTAACGATATCCTTTATATCAGAAAGACCCTTATGGGTCGTAACAACTACAACGGAATCGCCGACCTTGATGACATCCTTACCGGAAGGAGTGATAACCTTGTTATTTCTGATGATGGCACAGATCAAAAGGTCATCCTTGGTATCGAGGTTGATGAGTGGCACATCGCAGACCTCTGACTTTTCCTTGATGGTAAAAGACAGGGCTTCAGCGTTTCCGTCCAGTATCTTGTAAAGCGTATCGACATTGTTTGCAGAAGCGTTGTTCATCGCTCTTACGAATTGGGTGATCGAATCGGCAGTGATATCTTTCGGACAGATGATCGAGCCCAGATCGAGCCGGCTTATCAGATCATCATAGGAGATATGATTGACTTTAGTCACTGTCTTGGCATTGGTTGAGTTTTTCGCATACAAGGATAGCAGGACATTCTGCTCATCCATGTTGGTCAGGGAGACAAAGGCTTCGGTTTCCCTGATGCCTTCCTCCTCAAGGAGTTCTTGTGAAGATCCATCGCCACAGATGATATGGGCTTCAGGTAAAAGTTCCGCCAGCCTTTCGCAGGTACTCTTGTTCTCTTCGATGATGCAGACATCGATACGGGAAGCGATCAGTTCTTTAGAGAGGTAGTAAGCGATCCGGCTTCCGCCGACGATCATCGCCTTGCGGATCCTTTTTGGCAGCAGTCCGACCTTTTCAAAGAATTCTCCGGACTTGTTGGCGTTAGCGATGACAAAGACCTTGTCACCCCTACGGATAACGGTATGACCGTTAGGGATGATGACTTCGTCGCCCCTTTCAATGCCGCAGATAAGTACCTGGGTATTTAAGGAAGGAATGACATTCATTATTTCGTTATCGACCAGGATCGAATTGTCGGGAACGACAAATCCCAAAAGTTCTACCATTCCCTTGGCAAACTGTTCGATCTCGACCGCATTAGGGAATTTGATCAGTGAAGCGATGGAATTGGCGGCAGCTCTTTCCGGGTTGATGGCCATGGCAAGTCCCAATTCTTCCCTGATGAAGTTGATGCCTTCATCATAATTGGGCTCCCTGACCCTGGTAATCGTTTTGACATTGCCGGCCTTCTTGGCAAACAGGCAGCAAAGCAGGTTTTTTTCATCCGATTCGGTAACGGCCAAAAGGACATCAGCATTCTCGATGTCCGCTTCTCTTAAGGTCTCCATGTCTGTCGCATCCCCGACTACGCCAAGCACATCCAAGGCAGTGCAGGTACTTTCGACTATTTCAGCATCCCGGTCGATCAAAACCAGATCATGCCCTTCTTTTACAAGTTCGTCTGCGATTTTTCTTCCGACTTTTCCGCAGCCTACAATTACTATTTTCATACAGTAGATTTTCCCATACAAATAAATGCATCAGTGAAATCCCTGAACAAGCAGATTCCGCAAAAACACAATTATTATAAACATCTTTAACCCATTTTAAAACCCCGGTATTCTCCCCGGGGTTTAGTGATATTGGTAATTTCTGTATCAGTTTACAGGTCGAACTTGTATGAACTAATCCAGAAGAGCCTTCATGTTCTTGACCATTCCGGCAACGTCCATCTCGTTTCTGGCGTACAGGAATTCCGGAGTTGCAAGCGGTACATAAGTATCCGGGCAGCCCAAGATCTTGAACTTGATGGCGATTCCTTCTTCAGCAAGAACAGTTGCTACAGCATAACCTAAACCATTGATGATGTTGTGGTCCTGAGCAACGATGATCCTGCCGGTCTTGGCAGCATCCAGTACAGCTTCCTTATCCAGCGGCTTGATGGTGTGCATATCGACTACGCGGATCTCCTTACCGGTCTCTTCCTTGATGATCTTGGCTGCTTCAACAGCGAAGTGAGTCATGATACCGGCGGTGATGAAGGCGCCGTCATTGCCCTTTGCCGGATATAAAGCCTTACCGATCTCATATTTGACATCATCGTCATATAAGCCGGTGGTAGCTTCTCTGCCGATACGGATATAGATAGGGCCCTTATAGTCATAAGTGGCTTCTAAGACTTTGACGATCTGGAATGGATCACCAGGTTCGATAACGGTCATGTTACCGAAAGTTGAAAGGATAGCGCTGTCTTCGAGTGCACAGTGGGTGGCACCGGAAGTACCGTTGGAATAACCGGCGTTACTACCGATGATCCTTACAGGCAGATTCGGATAGCAGATATCGGTTCTGATCTGTTCGCATGCTCTCATGGAAACGAATGGACCGAAAGCGAAGCAGTAAGGGACATATCCTTCCTTAGCAAGTCCGGCTGCAACACTGATCATGCTCTGTTCAGCAATACCGGTGTTGTAGTAGCGGTCAGGATGGTTCTCAACGAAGCCCTGAATTCTGGATGAAGCAGCAACGTCAGCGGTAACGACAGCCATCTCAGGATGCTTGTCACCCATATCGGCGATACACTTACCTACTGCATCACGCATTGCCAGTAATTGATTGATGTTTAAAGTCATTCCTGCCATTATAGTTCACCCCACTTTTCAACAAAGGCTTTTCTGAGGCCTTCTTTAGCCATTTCACAGTCTTCGGTCGAAACCATACCGGCGTGCCATTCAACACGATCTTCCATGAATGGAACACCTTTACCCTTGACGGTCTCGCCCAGGATCAGGGTAGGAACATCAGAATCCGGTGCAGGCAGATTGTCGATAGCTTCCACGATCTGTTCCATGTTGTTTCCGTCGATCTTGACGACATTCCAGCCGAATGCTCTCCACTTCTCATCGAGAGGCTCCAATGCCATCTCATCCTCGGTATGAGCATCGAGGGAGAGTTTGTTACGATCGATGAATCCGACCAGGTTGCCCAGTTTGTACTGGTGAGCAAACATAGCTGCTTCCCAGATGGTTCCTTCCTGCTGTTCGCCATCACCCATGACAGTGAAGACTCTGCTCTTGGAACCCTTGGCCTTTAAGGCACAGGCAATACCGGTAGCGACAGGTAAGCCATGTCCTAAGGATCCGGTCGAAACCTCAACATACGGGTTGATCAGGTTGCAGGAATGCATGCCGAATCTACCGAAGTCGGTAGCATACTCATTGAAGATGTCCTGCTTCTCGTAACAGCCGATCATGACCTGGTTAAAGGAAGTGACTGCAGCGGCGTGACCTTTACTGAGAACGAAACGATCTCTTTCTTCCCAGTATGGATTCTTTGCATCGTACTTTAAACCATACTGCCAGATTGCGGTCATCATGTCGGTCAAGGACAGGTCGCCGCCGATGTGGATGAAAGTGTGCGCACAAAGATCGAGCAGATCGCATCTGATCTCCAGCGCCTTCTTCTCCAGGGATTTGATTAGCTCTTTATCAGCCATAAACCAAAACACCACCTTTCATTATATTTTATTGGATAGGCATCTTAATTATAGCAACTAAACACTTACCAGAGACGCGTCACAAATAAAAAAATGACTATTTATGACCATTAATGGTAATATGACTCTGTTATGAAACTTCTGGAAGTTTTCTTTTTATCTGTTGGCTTAGCGATGGACGCCTTTGCGGTATCGGTATGCAAGGGACTGGCGCTTAAAAAAGCTACAGTCAGGGAATGGCTGATCTGTGGCGTGTGGTTTGGTCTTTTTCAGGGACTGATGCCGCTTTTGGGCTATCTGCTTGGAAGCGGATTCGCCACGATCATCAATGCCATCGCACCATGGCTGGCCTTTATCCTGCTTTCGATCATCGGTATCAACATGATCAGGGAGGCTTTTGGAAGTGAAGAAGAGGCTGATGATGATCTCGGCTTCAAGACGATGCTCATGCTGGCGATCGCTACCAGCATCGATGCCTTTGCGATCGGGATCACCTTCGTGGCGATACCGGTAAGGATCCTTGATGCCTCAGCTTTAACAAACACCTTATTAGCGGTAAGCATGATCGCAATCATTACCCTGATCATCTCATCCCTGGGTGTGATGATCGGCCATAAATTCGGGACCGTTTACCAGTCCGGTGCCCAGGTGATGGGCGGTACCATCCTGCTTTTCATCGGTCTTAATTCGCTGATCTCTTCCCTGGATAAATTCGATCTGATGAATGATCCCGATACCATCTTCGGATTACTGATCCCCTTGATCGGTACATTGATCGGAGCTTCCTTTGCCTTCTTAAAGAATAGCAGGATCTCTTCCAATACCAATAGCATCCTGTCCGGACTAAGTGCCGGAACGATGCTGGCGCTATCAGCCAGAGCACTGCTTAATCCTTTGTTTGATAAGGAAAGCGAGACCAGTCTGCCTTTTTTGGTCAGTCTGTTTGTTTTCTTCTGGCTGGGCGTACTGATCCAATATGCCCTTGATCGTTATGTTCCACATACCCATGTCTATACCGGCATTGAGGATGGACCTGAGTCTGATCTTAAAAGCGAGATCAGGATGATGCTGGCGAAAGTCATCCATCACATTCCGGAAGGTATCTTTCTGGGAGCAGTCTATGCGATGCATTTTCTGGAAAGCGACCTGGTAAAAAGTCCGGTAGCTCTTGTCGCTGTGATCGCCCTTTCGGTGCAAAACTTCCCTGAGGCCTTCTTTGTGTCCCTGCCGATCAGACAACAGGGATTAAAATCATCAAGGGCCTTCTTGATGGGTATCATCTCCGGGATCTCCCTGCCTTTGATGGGACTGATCACCGTCATCGTCAATGTCCTTTTCCCTCTGCTTTTAAATCTTACCTTGGCTATGTCTGCCGGAGCAATGATCTTTGCGGTCATCGAGGAGCTGATCCCTCAGATGCTGGCCGATCATAACCGCAAGGGAACATTCGCCCTGATCGCCAGTTTTTCCCTGACTTTACTGGCAATGTTTCTTTAAAGGCATTACTTTTGATAAATATTGTGTTAAACTGGTTTCCCGGGCCCTGAATAGCCTTAAAAATAAATACCTTAAATGTGCAGATTTCCCTTGCATCCCTTAAGGTATTTGTCATATAATTATTGAGCGTCAATATGCCATAGACAGTAACGGCCAAAGGCTTAATCATGTTACCGAGGTATAAGCTTGATATATTTCTTTATGCTTATCACACCTGTCTATGCCTAGCAAAAGACAGGTGTTTCTTTTGTATATTGGACGAAGAAAGGGGAAAGTATGAATGAAACAGTGTTAAACGACAAGAAGGCCCTAGTAGAGACCATTGCCAACAAGTTCAAAGATTCTGATTCCAGCGTTGTTGTAGAGTATCACGGATTGACCGTTGCTGAGATCACCGAACTTCGTCGTAACTTAAGAGCCGAGAATATCGACTTCAAGGTCTACAAGAATACTATGGTCAGAAGAGCCGTTGAGTCATTAGGCTTCGATGATCTTTCCAAAGAACTTACCGGACCTAATGCGATCGCTTTCAGTAGCGATGCTACCGCTCCTTGTCGTGTTCTTGCGAATTTCGCAAAAAAACACAAAAACCTGGTCTTAAAGACCGGCATAATCGAAGGTAAGCACGTTAATTCCGATACTATCAATGAATTAGCTAAATTACCTAACCGCGAGGGTATGATCGCTATGCTGCTTGGCTGTCTGCAGTCACCGCTCGTTAAATTCGCCTGCGCAGTCAAAGCTGTTGCAGAAAGCAAAGAACAGGGTGAAGCAACACCCGAACAAGCCTAATTAGGAGGAGAAATTATTTATGGCAAAATTAGCACATGAAGATATCTTAGCTTACTTAGAAGAAGCAAGTATCTTAGAATTAAACGATTTAGTTAAAGCAATTGAAGAAAAATTCGGCGTTACCGCTGCTGCCCCTGTAGCTGCTGCTGCTGCACCTGCTGAAGCTGCTGCACCAGAAGGACCTACCAGTGTTAACGTAGTATTAAGCGCTGTTGGTGATTCCAAGGTTGGTGTCATCAAGGTCGTTAAGGAAATCACCGGCTTATCATTAGTTGAAGCTAAGGGATTAGTTGACAAAGTTCCTTCCGTCATCAAAGAGAATCTGAGCGTTGAAGAAGCTGATAAGATCAAGAAACAGTTAATGGATGCTGGAGCATCTGTAGAGTACAAGTAATCTTCCATGAGCAATTCTCATTATTTCGATGATAACAGCAAGCTTAAAAGCGAGATCTTGAAGCTTAGCTTTTATCTTGATGATGAGAAATTTGAATTCAAGACCGATCACGGGGTTTTTTCCCGTACCCGTCTTGATCAGGGAACAATTGTTCTTATCAAAAGCACTTATAAGAAAGACCTTGGCAGCGATGTTCTGGACCTGGGGTGCGGCTATGGTCCGGTAGGGATCGTGATGAAACGTTTCCATCCGGAGATCAACCTCCAGTTGATCGACATCAATGACCGGGCAGTAGCACTGACAGTTGAAAACCTCAAACTGAACAGAGTCCAGGGAAAAGCTTATAAGGAAGAAGATATGTTAAATATTGTTGAAGATTTTGACACCATACTCTTCAATCCGCCGATCAAAAGCGGGAAGGCCAATATCTACAGTCTCTATGAGAAAAGCTTTCAGAAGTTAAAGGATAACGGCCGGCTGTATGTTGTCATATCTAAACGACATGGCGCATTGTCTAGCTTCAATAAATTAAAAGAATTATTTAGAGAGGTTTCGTTTATCGACCACGATAAGGGTTATCAGATAATCGAAGCTATCAAATAATTTAATTCTCGAACGATGAAAGGACGGCGTAATAAATGAAAGATAACAAAACATATCATGAAATTGAGCTTGGAAAGAATACCTATCGCCGTGACTATTCAAAAGTAAGTGGAAAGCTTGAACTTCCTAATCTGATCGAAGTTCAGACCAAACACTTTGAATGGTTTAAAAATGAAGGTATCAGAGAAGTCTTTGAAGACATCTATCCAATTATCAGTAATAATGGTAACTATCGTCTGAAATTCGTTGACTTTTCTTTCGGTGAACCAAAGTACAGCGTCAGGGAGAGCAAGTACCGTGAGGTAAATTACAGCGCTCCTTTACGTGCACTTCTGGAGCTGGAGATCGTCGATGATGAAACAGGCGAAGTAATCTCAAAACCTGAGGAAGTCTTCCTTGGAGACTTCCCGATCATGACTCCTACCGGAACTTTCATTATCAATGGTGCGGAACGTGTTATCGTCTCGCAGATCGTCAGAAGTCCTGGCGCCTATTTCGATACCGTCAGTGACGATAAGACCGGAAAAGACAGTTATGAAAGTGAATTGATCCCAAGTCGCGGCACCTGGCTGCAGCTGATGAGCGACGAAAAGAAAAATGCCAACGGTCGTGTTATCAACATGTCCATCGACCGTAAGCGTAAGATCATTTCCACCATCCTCTACAAGGCCATCGGTATGAGCCTGGAGACCGAGGATGGCGAAGATGCTTTCACCACCACCAAGATGGAAACATTCTTAAAGGCGATGGGACTGGAAGTATACAAGGACGTAGTAGAAGATAACTCCAACCGTGAATATCTCGATATTTACGAGATGCTGTTTACCTCCTTCTTCGGACCATATGTGGAACTGATCAATACCCTTACTCAGGATGCAAAGACCACCACGACTTCCGGAGCTCTTCTTGGTATCTATGAGAACCAGAAGAGTGATGAAGTAGCAACCAAGGAAGGCGCTATTTCATTAATGAATTCCAAGTTCTTCGACCAGAAGAAATACGACCTGACCAAAGCAGGCCGTTACAAGCTTAACAAGAAGCTGAATATTCTGGATCGTATGGAAAATAACCAGCTGGCTGAAGACGTTTGTGACGTCAAAGGTAAAGTCATCTTCAAGAAAGGCACCTTCATCACCAAGGATGAACGTAACGTTCTGAAACAGGAACTCGTCAAGGGTTCCCATGTCATGGCTTTTCCGATGAATTTCCGCTTCTCACATCCGAATGTTGTGGAAGTTGAAACCTCTAACAAATGTCTGGAAGGAAGAGTTCTGGCTGAAGATGTCATCGTCAACGATGTCAGTTTCGAAGCCGGAACAGTCCTCACTGCCAAAGATCTGAAAGTGATTGCTAAGGAACTGGATAAGATCTCTGTATTCAGCTCGATCACATCCAATAAGGTAGTCCTTACTGCTGAGAATTTCGAAGCTGTTGAGGATTACGGTCAGCGTCTGTTTACCCTTGGCCGTCTGGTAGATAAAGACAACAAGGATCTGATGTTAAATGATGAACTGATGATCCCGCGTTATCTGCCTGATACGGATAAGTTTATCCTGACCAACGCTGCCAGAAAGGCCCTTTATGAAAAGGTTGCTTCTGGCGAGAAGGTCGAGGCTTACCTAGTAGGTAGTGCTCAGCAAGTTATCAATGTACATCCGAAGGGTGATGATGCCTTAACTGTAAGACTGGTCGGAAACGATCCGCTTAACATTAAGAGGGCAGTCACCATCTCTGACATGTATGCCTATCTGAACTACCAGCTGACCATCATCGATGGCATCGGTTCCAACGATGATATCGATAAGCTGTCATGCAGAAGGATCAGAACGGTCGGTGAACTGGTTCAGAATCAGTTCAGGATCGGTCTTAGCCGTCTGGAAAAAGGCGTAAGAGACAGGATGTCCACCATCGAGGCGGAAAATGCCACTCCTAAGTCTTTGACCAACATCAGACCTTTGACCAGTGCGATCCGCGAATTCTTCGCTTCATCACAGCTTTCCCAGTTCATGGATCAACAGAATCCATTGGCTGAATTAACCAACAAGAGACGTATCAGTGCCCTGGGTCCGGGCGGTCTTTCCAGAGAAAGAGCTTCCTTCGAAGTCCGTGACGTTCATAACTCACACTATGGACGTATCTGTCCGATCGAGACCCCAGAAGGACCGAACATCGGTCTGATCTCCTATCTGACCACCTATGCGAAGATCAACGAATACGGCTTCATCGAGACTCCGTATCGTAAGGTCTTAGCTGATGGTACAGTTACCGAAGATTATCTGTATCTGGACGCTGATGAGGAAGATGATTACATCATCGCCCAAGCCAACGAAGTTATCGATGGCAAGCTGGTCAACGATCAGGTCGTTGCCAGAAAGAAGGGAGAAACTGTCTCCGTCGACCGTTCACAAGTCGAACTGGCTGACGTTTCGCCTAAGCAGATCGTCTCCGTTG
>JAFWFB010000120.1 GCA_017512625.1 Erysipelotrichaceae bacterium | reverse complement strand
GGTAAGGTCGATAATGCCAAGACGCTTGTCGACGATCTCAGCATCAGAGATCTCATCGAATTTGACAGCATTCGGATCTTCATCCGGATCGGCGCTGTATACGCCATCAACACCGTTTTTGGCGATCAGAACGACCTCAGCGTTGATCTGGCTGGCTCTAAAGGCACAGGCGGTATCCGTGCTGAAATATGGCTGACCGACACCGGCAGCGAAGATCAGGACGGTTCCCTCTTCGTATTCCTTTATGGCCTTCTGGTGATCATAGATATCGATGACGCCCGGGATCGCGAAAGCAGCATAAGCCTTGGCCTTTAGACCATTCTGATTGAATTGGGTCTCCAAAGCCAGAGCATTGATAACTGTTCCAAGCATTCCCATCTTATCGGCCTGGGTCCTTTCAAAGCCTAATTTTTCAAAGGATTTGCCTCTTACGACATTACCGCCACCGACGACGATACCGATCTTGGTACCGGCATCCCTGATGGTCTTGATCTCTTCCAGAAGGTCAGTCAAAACCTTTACATCGAGGGTCGCATCTTGGTTGGATAATGCTTCACCGCTTAACTTTAAAAGTATTCTCTTATACATATCTTTCTCCTAAAAGAAAAGGGCAAAAGATTGCCCTTTTTACTGATTCATCTGTTTAGCAACTTCCTCAGCGAAGTTATCTTGTCTCTTTTCGAGACCTTCACCAACTTCATATCTGACGAACTTAGTGACTTCAGTATTGTTTTCTTTCAGATACTGACCACACTTTATGCCCTGATCCATGAAGTAGACCTGGTCGACCAGACTGATTTCCTGTAAGGACTTGGACAGACGGCCTTCAACGATCTTCTGCAGAACGTTTTCCGGTTTGTTCTTATTGGCTTCATCGTTCTTGAGGATTTCAAGCTGGATAGCTCTTTCCTTCTCAATGAATTCAGGTTCCATGTAGTCTCTGCTGATATAGGTAGGACGCATGCTGGCAACCTGCATGGCCATATATTTAGCAACGTCAGCCTTGTCGGTGTCTTTTAAGACGACCAGAGCACTGATCTTACCGCCCATGTGGATATAAAGACCGAAGCAGTCGCTATCGTTTTTCTCAACGATCTCAAATCTTCTTAAGACGATCTTTTCACCGATGGTTGCGGTAGCATTGATGAACTTGTCATTTAAGGTCTCACCGCCAACACTTAAGGCAAGGGCCTCTTCGTTGGTCGTAGCAGAACTGTTTAGCAGAGTCTTGCAGGTGAGTTCCATGAGTTCCTGGAAGTGTTCGTTCTTTGGAACGAAGTCGGTCTCGGTATTGATCTCGACCAATACTGCTCTATTACCTTCGCTGATGACTCTGGTCAGACCTTCAGCAGCAATTCTGCTCTGCTTTTTAGCAGCGCTTGCGATACCTTTTTCTCTTAACCAGTCAACTGCTTTGGTAAGATCGCCGTCAGTAGCTTCCAGCGCTTTCTTGCAATCCATCATGCCGGCGCCGGTCTTTTCTCTTAACTCTTTGACTAACGATGCACTAATCATTTGTTGCTTCCTCCTTGACAGTCTCAACGGCTTCAGCTACTGCTTCAACAGCAGCAGATTCAGCCTCGGCAGCAACCTCAGTTGCCGGAGTTTCAGCAGGTGCTTCACCGCTTTCTTCCTTCTTAGGGAAGTATCTTCTTTCAGAACCGAACTTTCTTCCTCTTTGATTGTTGCGGTTAGCATTTTCTCTTGCTTTACGACGTTTTTCCTGTTCATCCATGAACTTCTTGACGTTGATCATAACGTCTTCCATGGTGATGTCAGCTTCTTCTTCATCTTCCTGATAAGCATCCTGCAGGACACCGCTCTTTGTCTCGACGATAGCGTCACATAAGATGGAGATGATCAGTCTGATTGACTTGATAGCATCATCATTGGCAGGGATCGGATAATCAACGATAGAAGGATCACAGTTGGTATCGATCAGGCCGAATACCGGAATTCTTAATTTCTTAGCTTCCAGTACAGCGTTGTGCTCTTCGGTCGGATCAACTACGATTACAGCATCAGGAAGTTTCTTCATTTCCTTGATACCGCCTAAGAAGTTCTCCAGTTTGGTTGATTCTTTTCTTAACTGAGCAATTTCCTTCTTGGTGTAGTGATTGATAGTTCCTGAAGCTTCCATTTCTTCGATCTCGACCAGTCTCTTGATACGTTTCTGGATCGTTCTGAAGTTAGTCAGGGTTCCACCCAGCCATCTCTGGTTGATGTAGAAACTACCGCTTCTTAAAGCTTCGTCAAGAATGATCTGCTGAGCCTGCTTCTTGGTACCTACTAACAGGACCTTTCCGCCTTTTTCACAGATCTCTTTTAATTTTGCATAAGCGACATCCAACTCTTCGACAGTCTTCTCTAAGTTGATGATGTAGATTCCACCCTTTGCAGCGTAGATATACGGCTTGCACTAAGGGTTCCATTTTCTGGTCTGATGTCCGAAATGAACACCGTTTTCCAGAAGTTTGCGCATTGAAACAATTGCCATTTTTTCCTCTCTTTCCGTTAAGCCTCCACTACTTCTAACACTAATGATCCCAAGGGACACGGAATAGTGAATTCATAGTGTGTGTATTGTTTGCGTTTAGTCGCTTAATCATTATAATGCAAGCAAGGCAAAGATACAAACATTTTAGGCATAAATGTCAAATTGGAAGCGCTTTACTTGGTTTAGATTATTGACCCGAGAATTTCAGTTAAATAAAATAATAGTAGTATGGAAATTATATTGATCAGACACGGTGTGAGCCTGATGAATGAGGCCAACACTCCGGAATACAAGATATGCAGCGGACAATACGATTCACCGCTGACTTCCAAAGGCATCGAACAAGCGAAAAAGCTGAATGGAGATCCGCTTCTGGCTGATGTTGATGCCATCTACTCATCGGATCTTTACCGTTGCAAGCAGACCTGTTCCTATATCTTC
>JAFWFB010000119.1 GCA_017512625.1 Erysipelotrichaceae bacterium | reverse complement strand
TACCAGAACGATGATACCGGTGCCTACTAAAGTCATGCCCAGACCACCCAGCTGGATCAGGATGATCAGTACGACCTTACCGAAGGTGGTAAGGCAGCTTCCCGGATCGATCACGCTCAAGCCGGTGACACAGACGGCTGAGGTAGCGGTAAAGATCGCGTCAACGACACTGAATTCGACGCCCTCTTTAACACTTATCGGTAATGCCATCAGGATCGAACCCACAGCTATCAGGATCGCGAAGCCAAGGGCGATGATCCCACTGACAGTCATTTTCTTAAAAGTATTCATACCAGTTTATTCTATCACTTTTAATGTTGATTGCTCAATCCGATACAAGCACCTCTATCAGCTGATCGATCTCTTTCTGGCTAAAGCCATTGCGGATAAGGTAATCGATGCTTAACTGTTTAAGATCGATGGAAGATAGATCGTTGTCGCTTTCCAGCTTGCCGATAGCATAGATCAGCGGTTTGAAACGCTTTTCCTCGATGTTTTTATAGGTTTCCTCATCCTCCTTAAGGAAGTAGTAATTGACATAGGATCGCATGTAATCTTCGGCTATCTGATCATAGCTGGCATCCAGTAAAGCTTCGATGATGATCAGAAGATAGCCTGTCCTGTCTTTTCCTTCGTTGCAATGGATCAGGTAAGGACCCGGATGATCGATCATAAAGCGCAGGGCCTTGATCATACCCTGGTCAAAATCATAGGCAAGATATTCAACGCCCAGATCGACCATGGCGATATCGCCGCTGTCATAGATCGTTCGGTAATAGGAAAGATCCAGGGCAGGGTCAGCAAGAAATTGCCTTATCTCCTCATCATTATCCGCCAGATCGATGATGGTCTTGATCTGATCCTGTTCCATGAGCTTTAAGACATAAGCACTACGGTTTAGACCATTATTGACCGGGCTTGAAGAGCGGTAAAGCCAGTTTTGCCTGATATTACCGATGTTTACTTCCCTATAGTTTGCAAAGCTTTGATCATCGGGATAGTCTTCCCGGTTGTTGGTGCGGGTATGACTTTTATTATCATTATCAAAAGATTGGGTGGCAACAGAACACCCAATCAGTAAAGATATCGTTAACAGTAAGACGCTAAGCCTTTTGATCATTTATAACTCTTTGAAAAGCTCGATTATTTCGTTGCACGGGCCACGGAAAAAAGCGATCCTTACCGGATATGGAGGATTGCCGCCTAACATTACCTCCCTTGGTTCAACTGTTACTTCATATCCTTCAGCCCTGACGATCTCGATCAGCTTATCGACCTCATCAGTCGCTAAAGCGAAATGGTCGACGGCTGCGGTACTATAGACCAGATCAGCGGAATTCTGGATCTCCACATAACCACTTCCGGTATCGACCATGACCGTACATTTTGGAGCAGTTCCCCAGGAACGGTATACAGGCAGTTCTAAGACTCTGGTATAGAAGTCGACAGTCTTTTCAAACATGTCCATACCTTCAGTACGCAGATTGATGTGTTGGATACCTTTAACTAATGAAGACATATTATCCTCCTGCTGATGTATTTCTCCTTAATCAAACAATAATATTATATAATATATAGGTATTTGGAGGTAATCATATGAAAACTGTATGGGATAATTACACAGCTAAGGACCTCGACAAGGTAATGTCCTTTTCCAAGGACTATATCGAGTTCCTCAACGATTCTAAGACCGAAAGAGAAGCCGTTGCTACCAGCATCAAGATGGCAGAAGAAAAGG
>JAFWFB010000118.1 GCA_017512625.1 Erysipelotrichaceae bacterium | reverse complement strand
TGATGAATATATCAGACATGAGATCGAGCACTCCGGTCCCGGTACTTTGATGTTTGCCCTGGTTCCGGAACATATTAGTGGGAAGATCGTCAGGGAAGCTTAAAACAAAAGGGAAGCTGTTATGTTAAAAAACGGAAGTGTCAGTATTGCTGAAACGGAAATGTACTATGTTGCTTTTGGCAGTGGCGACAAGAAGCTTGTTGTCCTGCCTGGATTATCCGATGGTCTGGCTACTGTCAAGGGAAAAGCATTAGTACTTGCTCCTTCTTACACATCATTTTTTAGGGACTATACGGTATATATGTTTAGTCGGAAAAACAGGATGCCTGAAGGATACACGATAGAAGATATGGCAGATGATCAGGTAACGGTCATGAAATCTCTGGGGATAGACAAAGCATCCATCATGGGTGTTTCCCAGGGCGGCATGATCGCACAATCCATCGCTATCGATCATCCGGAAATGGTGGAAAAGCTGATCCTGGTCGTAACGGCTCCGTATGCGAATGAAGTCGCTAAAAGCGCAGTAGAAACATGGATCATCATGGCAAAGTCAGGCGACCACGCAGCGTTGATGAGAGATTCAGCACAAAAGATGTATTCCGGCGCTTATCTTAAAAAGAACCGGAAGCTGATCCCGTTGCTTGCGAAGATCACGAAGCCAAAAGACTATGACCGCTTCCTTAAAAATGCTCACGCTATCCTGAGTTTTAACGTACGAGATGATCTTCACAAGATCAAGGCGCCAACCCTGATCATTGCCGGAAGCGAGGATCATACCGTAGGCAGCGATGCGGCTTATGAATTGAACAAAGGTATTTTAAACAGCGAGCTGTTTGTCTATGAAGGACTGGGACACGGTCTATACGAAGAAGCTAAAGAGTTTTACGACCGGGTATTGGCCTTCTGTAAGAAATAGATTATTGAATGCATGGAAAGGAACCTGGATGAAGAAACTGATCATGATGATTATATTGATGTCGCTGCTTTGTGCCTGCAGCACAAATACCGATAAAGAAGTCGATCCAAGAAACGATTCGTCGGGTTTTGTTTCGCTTGGCGAAGTTATACCTGATGCGATCCTGGAGATCAGATATTATACTACCTATAACTTTGTCGGGGAAAGGATCGATGGCTACCAGGAGCCGATCGCTTTGCTTACCAAGGAAGCAGCAGCTGCCTTAAAGGAAGCAAGCGATGAATTAATGAACCTTGGTTACCGTCTAAAGATCTTTGATGCCTACCGTCCGCAAATGGCAGTCGATCATTTCATGCGCTGGGCTTTAAACGATGATATCAAGATGAAGGAATATTTCTACCCGGAGCTCGAAAAGGATGTGTTATTCCCTTTGGGCTATATTGCGGAGAAATCAGGACATAGCCGGGGCAGTACCGTCGATCTGACCTTATTTGACATGAAAACGGAAAAGGAAGTCGATATGGGCGGCACCTTCGACTACTTTGGTGAACTTTCCCATCCTGATTATCAGGATATTACACCAGAGCAATATGCAATGAGAATGCTTTTAAGGGAAGTGATGATCAAACATGGCTTCAGAACGTTGCCTGAAGAATGGTGGCACTTTACCCTGGAGGATGAACCTTATCCGGATACCTATTTCACCTTCCCGGTAAACAGCGATTTTTTAAAAGACTAAAGATTAAATTCGAGGTGAACAAATGAAGATAGAATGGGTCATGGGATCAGAGATCTCAGTCAAATGTGAAAACGATGATGTAACTTTATCAGCAAATAAGGCCGGTCTGCTTTCGCTTGCGGGACAGCTGCTTGAACTGGCCAAGGCAGAAGAAGGCGACCACATCCACTATGATGAATATAACAGCCTTAATCAGGGATCGGTGGAGCTGATCATTGAAAAAGTAAAATAAAAATAATGAAGGAGGGGAGAGAGTCATGTTTAAAAGCGATTATAAGAATCTGAAACTGTCTTTTAATGAATTCCATAAAGTCATAGCCAAGGACATGCCTGAATATGATGAATTCTGCCTTCTTGAACTAAAAGACGGGATCCATACCGCCGGAAAGTGGCATCCCAATGATTACAAAAACAACAATAACGTTTCCGGACATTTTACCAGGGGATCGTTTGACTCCATTGAAGCTAATGAAGTAGCAAAATGGCACTCGCTGGAGCGATATGACCTTAGCGAATGCCTGGAAGACGAAACGATCAGCCTGATCAATCTTGGTGAAAAGAAAGAAGGCAATTACAGTCTTGTTATTAAAGGCTTCAGGTCTTTGAAAGGCAAAGATTTCCCTAAACAAGAGCAGTATTGCCTTTTGATAATGAATGACGGAAG
>JAFWFB010000117.1 GCA_017512625.1 Erysipelotrichaceae bacterium | reverse complement strand
GTGGAAGCGTTAAGCCGACCAATATCAAAGAATATATGGAAATGGAAGACATCGATGGTGCTCTGATTGGTGGGGCCAGCTTAGTTGCTGAATCATTCAAGGCCATCATTGATGCAACCAAATAAAGAAAGAGGAAATTAAAACTATGCCTGCAATTATTGATGTTTACGGACGTGAAGTGATCGACTCACGTGGTAACCCAACTGTTGAAGTTGAAGTTGTTACCGAATCAGGTGCCTTCGGACGTGCCATGGTACCTTCAGGAGCTTCTACCGGTGTAAGAGAAGCCCTGGAATTAAGAGACGGCGATAAGAAGCGTTTCAATGGTAAAGGTGTCTTAAAGGCAGTTGCCAACGTTAATGATGTTATCGCGCCGGCTGTATTAGGTATGGATGTTACCGATCAGCCTGCTTTCGATAAAGTCATGATCGAACTCGACGGTACTGACGGAAAGACCAAATTAGGCGCTAATGCCATGTTAGGTGTATCTCTTGCTTGTGCCAGAGCTGCTGCAGACTACTATGGAATGCCGCTTTACAAATATCTCGGTGGTGTCAATGCCAAAGTATTACCGGTCCCAATGATGAACGTATTAAACGGTGGTGCTCATGCTGACTCCTCTGTTGATATGCAGGAATTCATGATCTATCCTGTTGGCGCTCCTTGCTTCAAGGAAGCTATCAGAATGGCTAGTGAAACATTCGCTGAATTAAGAAAGGTCTTAAAAGAAAAAGGCTACAACACCAACGTTGGTGATGAAGGTGGATTCGCTCCAAGTTGCCGTGAAGGTAACGAAGAACCACTCAAGCTGATCGTTGAAGCTATTACCAGAGCTGGTTACAAGCCAGGCGAAGAGATCTGTATCGCTCTTGACCCAGCTGCCAGTGAATTCCATAACACTGAGACCGGTATGTATGAATTAAAGAGATCCGGACAGGGCAACAAGACCACTGAAGAAATGATCGATATGTATGCTGAATGGGTTGAAAAATATCCAATCATCTCTATCGAAGATGGTTTAGGTGAGACTGACTGGGATGGATGGAAGAAACTTACTGATCGTTTAGGTAAGAAGATTCAGCTGGTCGGTGACGACTTATTCGTAACCAACCCTGCTATCCTCAAAGAAGGTATTGAAAAGGGTGTTGCTAACTCAATCCTGATCAAGCTGAACCAGATCGGTACTCTGACTGAGACTCTGGATGCTATGCAGATGGCTAAGGAACACAACTACACTTGTGTCGTATCTCACAGATCCGGTGAAACCGAAGATACTACTATCGCTGACTTAGTAGTAGGTCTGAATGCCGGACAGATCAAGACCGGTTCTATCAGCCGTACCGACCGTATCGCTAAGTACAACCAGTTAATGAGAATTGAAGACGAACTCGGTGAGATCGCTGAGTACCGTGGAAAAGCAAGCTTCTACAACGTAAAGCTGAAATAATCCATTAATTCAATGATTGATCAAAGGTGTCGCAAGACACCTTTTTTCTTTCAAATTCTGCTTTTCAGGATTAAGGGTATTGATAAAAGTGATATGATAAACATATGAAGAAAATACTGCCCAGAATCGTAATAGCTTTGATTATCATCATGATGGTTTTAAGTATTTTCCCAAGAGGTTGATATGAGCAAGGAAATCAATAATAAATTAGCAGAACAGGGCGTTGTCTTTGTTGATATCGACCGTTCATACATCAGTGAAGAAACGGTTATAGGTGAAAACACAGTAATCTATCCGGATGTTCATATTGAAGGTAAATGCGTTATCGGTAAGGATTGCAAGATCCTGCCGGGTTCGTTTTTAATAGATGCGACGATTGGCGACAATACCACCATCATCTCATCCAGGATCGTCGAGAGCAGAGTTGATAACAATGTCAGCGTCGGTCCTAATTCTCACTTAAGAGGAAATACTCATATCTTTGACGATTGCCGGATCGGCAACTTCGTTGAAATGAAAAATGTTAATTTTGGCAAGGGTTCCAAATGTGCTCATCTGACATATCTGGGCGATGCCAATATCGGAGAAAGGGTCAATGTCGGTTGTGGCGTCATTACCGCCAACTATGACGGAAAGAACAAGAATCACACCGAAGTTGGCGACGATACCTTTATCGGTTCCAACGTTACCCTGATTGCTCCGATCAAGATTGGTTCTAAAGTTCTGTTGGCTGCAGGCAGTACCATTAACCAGGAAGTTCTTGACGGTGAAATGGGAATCGCCAGAAGCAGGCAACAGAATAAAGAAGGATATGGATATAAGTATTTAAACAAGGAGTGAGAAGAACGAATGAAAGATGTACTTGTATTTTCTTTAACCGCTAATGTCGAAATGACTAAAGAGATCTGCGGTTATCTAGGCGTAGAACCGGGAAAGATTGAAGTTGCCCACTTTGCTGACGGTGAGACAATGGTCGAACCACAGGAATCGGTCCGCGGAAAGAGAGTCTTCGTTATCCAGTCTACCTGCAAACCGGTAAACGAACACTTAATGGAACTGCTGGTGTGCATAGACGCCATGAAGAGAGCCAGTGCGGCTGAGATCAATGTAGTTGTTCCTTATTATGGTTATGCCAGACAGGATCGTAAGACCCGTGCCAGACAGCCGATCACTTCCAAGCTGGTTGCCGACCTTTTGACAGCTGCCGGAATCGACCGTATCGTTACCGTTGATCTGCATGCTACTCAGATCCAGGGCTTTTTCGATATCCCAACAGATAACCTTTCAGCCATCTCATTATTCGGTCATCACATCAGAGAAAACATCCCTAACTACAAGGATGCAGTCGTAGTATCACCTGACCACGGCGGAACTACCAGAGCCCGTGACCTTAGCTTAAGGATCAGCAATACTTCTCCGATCGCAATTGTTGACAAGCGTCGTCCGATGGCTAACCACGTTGAAGTTAACAACATCATTGGTGATGTCGAGGGCAAGACTTGTATCATGGTCGATGATATCTGTGATACCGGTGGATCACTGATCGCCGGAGCAGGACTGCTTAAGGAACATGGTGCCAAAGAGATCTATGTTTATATCACTCACGCCATCTTCTCAAACAACGCTCTCGAAAAGCTTCAGAACAGCTGCATCGACAAGATCGTTGTAACCAATACCATTCCTCTTCCGGAAGAAGAACTTAAGAAATATCCTAAGGTTGAGGTCCTCTCACTTGGCTACCACTTAGCCAGAATCATTGAATCGATCGCTGACGGAACTCCGCTTTCCAATGTCTTCGATATCTATGATGAGGACTGATCACCAACAAGAGAATAATTAAAAGGTGGATTAAATCCACCTTTTTTCTTTTATTATATTGTTATATGAAAACCTTTCTAAAGAAAAAGACACTGATTTATTTTGTAACGGAATTAGCGTTTATCTTAATCAATTACCTCTATTTATTCCTGTTACAGTCCCAATACTTAGGAAGCAATCCTTATCAGAACCATCTGGTTAGAGTGTTGTACTACCTGATCCCCTTCCTCAGCCTTTTGATGGGACCGTTGCTGGGCAAGATATTCGTCTTCATCTTCAATGGAGCGATATCCCTTTACCTGATCGCTCAGTCCATCTATTTCAAGGCTTTTGGACAGTATTTCCGTTTCGCCTACGCTGTAAGCCTGATCGATGAGGTCATCGGTGTAAAAAGCAGCGCCGAGGAATTCTATACGATCAAGGATTTCTCCGTGATCATCGTTTTAGGGATCATTACTCTGATCTTTATCATCTTTTACTTTCTCTATGAACGTAAACTGATCAAGTTCAAATATAAACTGATCATCTCCTTGGCGTCACTGTTGTTCCTGATCCCGGCATTTTTAGATTACCGCGGTCTGACTAAGGAACTTGAAGCAAGCAGAGAGACCAATACCTGGCAGCCGGATAAGACCGATTACTACATTTATGATACGATCCCAAGTTCCAATCAGTTTGTTGAGAAACTCGGCCTGTTGACCTTCATGGAAAGGGATCTTAAGTCCCTTTCGGAAAAGACAAGCTTTAGCGAAGAGGATTATAAGGAAGTCGCTGACTACCTGGCTCTTACACCAAACAAGCAGGAAAACATGATGACCGATGTCTTTAAGGGTAAGAACGTCATCTTCATTCAGGCTGAATCCTTTGTGGACATTGCTTTGGATAAAGAGCTGACCCCTACCCTTTACCGCTTAAAGCATGACGGCATCAACATCGAAGATTTCAATACACCACTGCCTAAGGCTTCAACTAGCGACACTGAGATCATGACCAATACTTCACTGATCCCGGAAAGCGACAGTTATGCGTCCTGTTACGAGTATCAGGATAACTATTTTCCTCAGACGCTACCTACCCTGTTTGAAAGTATCGGTTATGACACTTTCGCCTTCCATAACAACTATGGCGAATACTATAACCGTACGGTCATGTTCAATACCTTGGGCTATGATAAGTTCTTTGACTGCACCGGTCTTGGTCTGGAAGACACACCGCCGGATGATGAGATCATGGAACAGATCGGCTGGATCCTGGTTGAAAGGGAAAACAACTGGATGACCTACTGGATCACTTACAGCGGCCATCAGCCATATGCTCCAAATGAAGTAGGTGTCAGTGAGAAGAATGTTGAACGCATCAAAGAAAAATATCCGAACCTTCCTGATGAATATGTCTATTACATGGCCAAAAACATGGATTTAGACAGTTCCATCGCCCGCTTCATGGATATCTTTGACTGGAATGGCAAGCTTAATGAAGTAGTATTTGTCTTCTATGGTGACCATCAGGCCAAAGGTCTGGATTTCACGGAAGAATCGCCGATCTTCAGCGGCATGAATATCGATTATTACAATAAGGCCAAAAATACTGACCTGTTCATCTATTGTGCCGACTATGGATCAATGAATTATAAGAAGACTTCGACCGTCCTGGATCTGCTTCCAACCATCTCCAACATGTTTGGCATCGATTACGATGAAAAGATCGCCTTAGGAAGAGATATCTTCGATGAAAGATACCATGGCTTCTATTTCGGTGATTTCGGTTATACCGGAACCGATGATTTCGGCTACGATTACATCGCTGATAAAATAACGCTTACCAATCCGGAATATACCGAAGCTAAGGCCGAAGAAGATCTAAACTACTATAACCAGAAAAGGGTCATTTCCAAGAAGATCCTACAAATGGATTATTTCAAACCGGAAAACAAATAAAACCATAACCAGTAAGATAAAGGAGCAGTTATGAATAAATTTATCGCTTACTGTGGGCTGGATTGTGAGAAATGTGAAGCCCGTCTGGCTACTGTCGAAAACGATGATCGTTTAAGAAAAAGGGTAGCTGAAGAGTGGTCAAAACTCAACAATGCGGAAATAACCCCGGAAATGATCAATTGCAGCGGCTGTCGCATTGAAGGAGTTAAGACGCTTTATTGCGGTTATATTTGTCCGATCCGCCAGTGTGCATTAATAGTAGGGGTCGGGACCTGTGGCGAGTGTCCTGAAATGAAGGATTGTGAAAAGCTGGCAGCTATCACCTCGAATAACCCGCAAGCACTTAAAAACCTGGCGGAATACAATAAAGAATAATAAAAAAGACCTGATATGCAGGTCTTTTTAATATTTATTTATTCTTCTTATCCCGCAGCTCCCGGAACAGATCGATGAAATAGCCGAACGTACCATAGACTATGCTGCCAAGACTTAAAAACAGAATACCAATAGTGCCTATTGCAAAGGAAGTTTTTAAACTGCCTGAATCATAGTTGACTGCAAAAACAGTTATCAATGCAAGTCCACAGATTCCCAATAGGATGAATTTAAAGTATTTATTCATAGTTACTCCGTTACAAAATGCTTCCTTAAGATAGCTTCAACATCACTTACAGTCATGGAACCATAGGTGTTTCTAACACTGCGGTTATCCTGCCAGCGTGGAAGGATCTCCTGTAGCTGCAGTTCGCTTAACTTGATGGTATTTTCAGGCATCAATGCATCGATCAGCTTTTCGAACTCATTGATATCAGTCTTGATCTCATCGAAGAAGCGGGCCGCATATTCAGGATTGTTCTTACGTTCAAACTCGATCAGGTCATTCATGAAATAGACACAGGCTATGCCATGAGGGATCTGATAATTCTCAGTCAGATAGTAACCAACATTGTGACAGAAGACGGTTGCGGTGGTATTGATGGCTAATCCGCCGAGGATCGAACCCACATATAGGTTTTCTCTTTCTTTGATGATTAATTCATACTCAGGATCGATCAGTTTCCTTAACTCAGGTAAAAGGATCCTGGTCCCTTCCTTAGCAAAGCCGCGGGAGATGTCATCAGCCTGGTTGTTGAAATAGGACTCCACACAATGAGCCAAGGCATCAAGTCCGGTCGAAACCGTAAACTCGCGGTTTAAGGACATGGTATAACGCGGATCACCGAAAGCTGCCTTAGCATAGAATTCATCAGTCTTGACCGACTTCTTAAGTCCTTCACTGTTGGTCAGTACCGCGACTTTGGTAACTTCACTGCCGGTTCCGGCGGTAGTACCGATCAGGATGATGTCCAAAGGCTTGTTAGGAAAATCAAGTGCATAAAGACCTTTTTCATCGAGATCAGGATTGGTTGCGATAGCCGCAATTACCTTGGCACTGTCCAGCGGCGAACCGCCGCCGATACCGATGATAACATCAGCACGGTTATCGTGCGCAGTCTTTCCAGCCTTTAGGACTGATTCAACGGTCGGATTCTGTACGATCTCATCAAAGATCTGGTACTCGACTCCCTTGGCGATCAAAATAGGCAGAAGATCGTCCAATGCACCGCTTTTCTTGGCGCTGCTTTTACCGGTAACGATCAAGGCCTGGGAATAGCCTTCAAAGACCTGGGCATTTTTTTCGAGGATATGTTCGCCGATATATACTTTACTTGGCATGTAATAATTCATGGTAAACCTCCTTGAATATCTAATACTATTATAATTAAAAACCATTTCTGAGTCTTTACGAGAATGATACTTTGATCTGCTTTAAGCAGGTCGTCTTGCTTATGAGGAGATCGTGACTTTGTTATACTTAAGATAAAGAGGTATTGAACTATGTCAAACACATTAGATGTCATTAACACACGCTCTTCGATCCGTGCTTTCAAAGCTGAAATGATCGACGAAAATCTTTGTCGTACCCTGGTTGAAGCCGGTCTTAAGGCTCCTACTGCAACCAACAGACAGGAGATCCACATCACAGTCACTACCAATGATAATCCTGTCAACGACAAGATCCAAAAGGATCTGAATCCTAATGCGGAAAAATCTTTCTATTACCATGCGCCGCTGGTATTCTATCTGTCTGGCGAAGACGGTTTTGGCTGGACAGCCATTGATGCAGGTATTGCTGTGGAAAATATCCACCTCGCTGCCAAAGAACTAGGTCTTGGCAGTGTCATCCTCGGATGCATGGACAAGGTATTGAATGGTGAGAAGAAGGCTGAATATGCTAAGCTATTAGCCATTCCGGAAGGATATTCCTTCAAGATCGCCATTGCTATCGGCTATCCTGATACGGAAAAGGAACCTCATACCTACGACTTCGAAAAGAATGTAACTGTTCTTTAACATAATGGCAATCGAGAGTTCCGTTGTCTTTTTACCGGTCAGTGACATCCAAAAGACCTATGGGTTTTATCACGATATCCTGAAATTGCCTGTTTATCAGAAGTAGGGAGAATCACTGTATATTTTTGATACCGGTTATGGATACTGGGGATTTTGTGAATATGATGATGACCGAAAACCGTTAAGCGGTCCTACTGGCGTCTGTCTTTCCCTGAATGTTGCAAGCAATGAAGCAGTGCTTCAAAAATATGAAGAACTGAAAGACAGCGTCAGGATCTACAAAAAGCCGTCGATGCACGCCAAATATCCGGTATATTCCTTCTTTATGCTCGATCCGGATGATTATCTGGTCGAGATCCAGAAGATCGCAAAATAAAAGGGTTCATG
>JAFWFB010000116.1 GCA_017512625.1 Erysipelotrichaceae bacterium | reverse complement strand
ATTCATTCTTGCGCTTGCTGGCTGCACGAGTGGCCAACCTGCTGTTGAAGATACAGATTCAGATGTTGAATACATCAAAAACAAGGGTACCCTGGTGGTTGGTATCACCGATTTCGCACCAATGGATTATCTTGATGATAATGGCGAGTGGATCGGTTTTGACGCTGATCTGGCCCGTGTTGTAGCTAAGTCTTTAGGTGTTAAAGTGGAATTTGTGGAGATCGACTGGGACAATAAACTATTTGAGATCCAGGATAAGAATATCGATGTCATCTGGAATGGCATGACCCTGACTGATGAAGTCTTATCTGCTCTTACCTGTAGCGAGCCGTATCTGGTAAATGCGCCGGTACTGGTCGTATCCAAGGCTAATGCGGGGAAATATGCCAATCTTGAGGATATCAAGGATATCAATATTGCAGTTGAGGCCGGATCAAGCGGTGAGGGCGTTGCTAAAGACAATGGACTAAACTATCGCTCTGTTTTGACCCAGGCTGATACCTTGCTGGAAGTAAGTGCCGGTACCAGTGATGCAAGCATTATCGATCTGCTGATGGCCGGTGCCATGATCGGTGAAAATACCAGTTTCCCTGATCTGGTCTATACTGTTGCCTTTGATGAGGAATACTATGGTGTTGGTTGTCGTAAGGACTCGGATCCGGCTGCCTATATCGATGGTATATTTGAAGATCTTGAAAAAGACGGAAGCTTAAGGCAACTGGCAGAAAAATACGGCGTTGAAGAAGCACTGGTGAACAAGTAGTGTTTATTCGGGTCACTTTATCGCTTTTATCCGGCTTTTACGTAACCTTTAAACTGTTCTTTCTGACTTTACTTTTTTCCCTGCCTTTAGGCCTGATCATTGCTTTTGCGGTAAAAAGTCGTTTTAAGATCCTGTCCGCTTTTTCCCAGATCCTGATTTTGATCATGCGGGGAACACCGCTGATGTTGCAATTGATCATCATCTATTATGGTCCCGGGATCTTTATTAAACACAATATCTGGGGATCAGGGGACGGCGGCCGGTTTATGGCATCATTAATAGCATTCGTCATCAATTATGCCTGCTATTTCGCAGCTATCTATCGCGGAGGCATGGAATCGATCCCTAAGGGACAATACGAAGCCGGCTATGTCATGCACATGAACAAAGTACAGATCTTTGTTTACATCATCTTCTTACAGATGGTCAAGCATATCCTACCGGCCATCAGCAATGAAGTAATCTCTCTGGTCAAGGATACATCCTTGGCCAGAGTGGTGGCTGTTTATGAGATCATCTGGAGTGGACAGTCATTTATCAAGAGTTCAGGCATCATCTGGCCATTGCTTTATACCGGCATCTTCTATCTGGACTTTAATGGCATACTGACTTTGCTGTTTAAAAAAGCCGAAGAGAAGCTTGCTTACATACAATAGGGATACTTATGACTTTTCTTAAAGTATTAAACATCACCAAATCATTTGAGGATACCAAAGCCGTAAACGATGTTTCCTTCACCCTTGATCAGGGAGAAGTCCTTTCCATCATCGGTTCCAGCGGATCGGGTAAAACGACAGTTCTAAGATGTCTGAATGGTCTGGAAAAGGCTGATAGGGGTCAGATCATTTTTAAAGATGAAGTCATTTTTGACAGCGGAAGCAAGATTGATAAGCTAAACCGTCAGCCCTTTGGCTTTGTCTTTCAGCAGTTCAATCTTTTCCCGCAATATAATGCCCTGGATAATGTGATCCTGGCACCGAGACTGCAAGGAAAAGGCAACGACAGCGAATTGATCGCCAAGGGCAAAGGTCTGCTTAGATCGATGCATTTGGAAAAGCGTATGGATCACTATCCTTCCCAATTATCCGGCGGTCAGCAGCAAAGAGTGGCTATCGCCAGAGCCATGGCTCTTGATCCCGCAATACTGTTTTTCGATGAACCGACCAGTGCCCTTGATCCGGAACTGACCAGAGAAGTTTTACAGGTGATCAAGGAGCTAGCCGGGCAGAACATGACCATGGTCATCGTTACTCACGAGATCGGCTTTGCTAAAGAGATATCCGATAAGATCATCTTCATGGATGAAGGCAGGATAGTCGAATCCGGAACTGTAGAGATGCTTGAAAATCCGCTTAAGGAAAGGACCAGAAGGTTTTTGAAAGATACTTTCAAAAACAGCTGATTCTGCTCTGTTTTACAGGTCTGATTATTGATTATGCCTTTCATCTGTTGTATTATTTTTATGTAAAATTTTAAGATTAACTAAGGAGGTTAAAAAAACTCAACCGGGTAGAGGTGATGTGTTTGTTACCCTTTTTTTTGTTGTTTAAAACCTGAAAAAGACAAACCGATTATCCGGGAAGTTTAATCAATAATCGGAGGATAAATATATGAAGTACATTTTTGTTACGGGAGGAGTGGTATCTGGCTTAGGTAAAGGTATTACAGCCGCTTCGCTTGGTCGTTTGCTTAAACAGCGCGGGATCAAGGTCATCTCCCAGAAACTGGATCCTTACATCAACGTCGATCCGGGAACGATGTCTCCCTTGCAACATGGCGAGGTATTCGTTACCGAAGATGGAGCCGAGACCGATCTGGATCTGGGACATTATGAAAGATTTATCGATGAGGATCTGAATAAATATTCCAATCTTACTACCGGTAAAGTCTATTGGAATGTTTTACACAAGGAACGCAAAGGAGAATATCTGGGTCAGACCGTCCAGATCATTCCTCACATTACCGATGAAATAAAAAGATTCATTTATTCAGTCGGTGAAAGGGCGGATGCTGATGTGGTAATTACCGAGATCGGAGGAACTGTGGGTGATATCGAGTCGCAGCCTTTTATTGAAGCTATAAGACAGGTATCCATGGAACAGGGTCCCAATGATACCCTGTTTATCCACGTTTCCCTGATCCCCTATATCAGCGGTTCTGATGAATTCAAGACCAAACCGACGCAACACTCGGTCAAGGAACTGCAGGGTTGTGGCGTAACACCGAAGATCATCGTTGCGAGATGTGATTCCCGATTACCTGAAGATGTCAGAAAAAAGATTTCCCTTTTCTGCAATGTTAAGCAGGACTGCGTTATCGAAAACATTACGGTCAACTCCCTT
>JAFWFB010000115.1 GCA_017512625.1 Erysipelotrichaceae bacterium | reverse complement strand
TCAGTCCTATGTCTATAAGATCCTGACCGGCCGGGCCAAGGATTTTCCAACCTTAAGGAAATATCAGGGACTATCCGGTTTTCAAAAGCGGAAGGAATCCAAATACGATGTCTTTGAAGCCGGCCACTCTTCCACTTCCCTTGGCACAGCCTTAGGCATGGCGATAGCCAGGGATCTTGATCATCAGGATTATGAAGTGCTGCCTATCATCGGCGATGGTGCCCTGCTTTCGGGAACCTCCTTTGAAGCACTCAATAACATCGGCTTTGAGAAAAACAAGATCATCATCATCTTCATTGACAACAACATGTCCATCAGCACCAATGTCGGCGGTGCCTCCAATACGATCAATCAGCTGCGTACTTCCAAGACCTATAACAATTTCAAGGAAGTGGTAAGCGACATCCTGGAAAAAAGCGAATATTCCAAATCCCTTCTGGAGATCCTTAGAACGATCCGTAATACCCTGAAAAAGAAAATGGTCAACTCCGGCTTTTTCGATGATTTCAATCTCGATTATCTGGGACCGGTGGATGGTCATGATTTCAAGGACCTGATCCGTAACCTGGAGATCGCCAAGAATAAAAAAGGTCCGGTCGTTGTACATATCATCACCAAAAAGGGCAAGGGCTATGAATACGCGGAAAAGGACAAGGAAGGTCTTTGGCATGGCGTTGGACCATTCGATCCTGCAAACGGACAGTTTCTGGAAAAGAAAAAGGAAGGCTATTGCAGCTATTCCGGTATCGTAGCCAATACCTTGGGCAGGATGATGAAACAGGATCAGGATATCGTCACCATCACCCCTGCCATGATCACCGGATCAGCTTTAAACAAACTTTTTGAAGTCTATAAGGATAGAACTTTTGATTGCGGAATCGCCGAGGAGCATGCGATGCTTCTGGCCTCCGGTCTGGCCTTATCAGGAAAGAGACCGTTTGTCTCGATCTATTCCTCTTTCTTGCAAAGAGCCTACGATCAGATAAACCATGACATCTGCCGGATGAAACTGCCGGTAGTGATCGGGATCGATCGGGCCGGACTGGTTGGTGCGGATGGTGAGACCCATCACGGTATCTTCGATATTTCCATCCTGTCTCCCCTGCCTAATATGACCATCGCTCAGGGAAAGGATGCGAAAGAGACTTCAAATCTGATCTACAGCGCCTTTAAGTATGCGAGCCCAACCGCCATCAGATATCCTAAGCAGGAGGTCATGGTCCCTGATTACTGCTTCGAATACATCGAAAAGGGAAGCTGGACCTATGAGCAAAAGGATGAAGATCCTAAGGTAAGCATCATCAGTTATGGACCTGATGTCGAACTGATCAAGGACCGCTATCAAAATGTCAATGTCATCAATGCCCGCTTCATCAAACCATTGGATGAAGAGGTTTTAAATGCCATCAGCGACAAGCCGATCATCGTCTATACCAAGGATATGGAGACCGGCGGTCTTGGTTCACTGATCGCCCAGTACTATATCGATAAAGGCATTAAGGCTAACATCGAGATCATCGGCATCAAGGATCACTACGTTACCCATGGCGATTTAAAAAATCTATTCGCCTTGGAACGAATAGATCTTGATTCTTTGGATTTGATCGTCAATAAATATCTTTAAAGCAGTTTATCGATATTCTCTTTCAGGTCGCCCTTTAGCAGGAAGGAACCGGAAACCAGGATATCAGCTCCGCTTTCGATCAGTTTATGTGAATTGGTATCATTAACGCCGCCATCGACCTCAATCAGATAATTGAGGTTGTTTTTTTCACGATATTCCTTGAGATACTCGATCTTGGCATAGCTGGATTCGATGAAGCTCTGTCCGCCAAAGCCCGGTTCGACTGACATTACCAAAACCAGGTCAGCTACATGAAGATACGGCAACAAGACCGTAACGTTGGTACCCGGATTGACGGCGATGCCAGCCTTCACTTTCTTGGAATGCAGATATTCGATCATCGGAATGATGTCGGATTCATCTTCCATCGCTTCATAGTGGAAAGTGGTGATGTCAGCGTCATTGGCGACCATCTCGGAAACGAAACGAGGATTATCGACCATGATGTGAACATCGGTAATCATCCCGGTATAGCGCTTGAAATCGCTCAGGATCTTTGGACCAAAGGTCAGATTTGGGACGAAGTGAGCATCCATGACATCAAAATGCATGTAATTCAGATGCTTCTTGATCTCATCGAGTTGTTTTTTGGTATCACTGTAATCAAGTGACAAAACCGAAACCGAAATTTTCATAGTCTGTTACCTCTTATCTCCTTAATTATCTCACAATAATCATCATACATTGTTTTGGTGATCTTTTGGTGATAAACAGCGTTTTTTACCGCACACTCAGGCTCATCCAGGTGCAGACAGTTGTCGAAGCGGC
>JAFWFB010000114.1 GCA_017512625.1 Erysipelotrichaceae bacterium | reverse complement strand
GCTTCTCTTGCTGCGAAATAGATATCATCATTCTCTGCACCACCTCTGGTGACAGGATTGGTATGAGGATTTAAAGCTCTTGCACGGAATTTCTCAACAGCGTCCATATCAAGCAGGGACTTTAAGAAATCCTGATCCATTACTTCGATCTTCTGGATCTCATGAGAAGTTCTGAATCCATCGAAGAAGTGAATAAACGGTAATGAACCCTTGATAGCACTTAAGTGAGCTACTCCGGCTAAATCCATACATTCCTGAACGGAATGAGAAGCAATCATACAAACGCCTGTTTGACGACATGCATAAATATCCTGATGATCACCGAAAATAGAAAGTGCACGTCCGGCCAGTGCTCTGGCAGCAACATGAATTACACCAGGTAATAATTCTCCAGCCATCTTATAGAGGTTAGGAATCATCAGTAATAAACCTTGTGATGCAGTAAACGTACTTGCTAAAGCACCACCCTGTAAAGCTCCATGAACGGCACCGGCTGCGCCACCTTCTGCTTGCATCTCAACGACTTTAACAGAGGTTCCGAAGACATTCTTACGTCCAGCTGTTGACCAGCTGTCAATAACTTCAGCCATAGGTGAACTTGGAGTTATCGGATAAATGCCTGCTACTTCAGTAAAAGCATATGCGCAATGGGCAGTAGCGTTATTGCCATCCATAGAAACAAATGTTTTAGACATAGTTTTCCTCCTAATTGACTTTTTTATTATACAATAAGCACCTTTATTTATGAATGAAGATTAAGAAAAAATCCCGGTTAAAAACAGGGATTTTTTATTCATTTTTCAATAAACATATAATTCAGATCGACATACTCATCGATTCCGGGTATTTCACCCTTATCGGTATATTGCCAGCAATCCAAACGGTAATCAAATTGCGGGTATTCATGATACTGAGCCATCCAGATCTTGTAATTTAATATCTTGCTTAAAAGGTATTCATCTTCCAGAAAGGACATTGAGCCATATAGCATCGGGGTATAGCCATGTTCTTTGATCTTTTCCAAAAACGCGATCGCATTGGCGGTATTTTGTTCATCACTAAGATTATTGGCCCTGGCTTCAGCGTAATCGATATATTCCAGGTCATAGACCACAGGCAGATCGATATCCTTGTAGATAATGTTTTTAAGCACGAAGATCGCTTCTTCGATCGACTCATCGGTATTTACCGCCTGGGAGAAGAAATAGACTCCAATCTTCATTCCCGCGCTTTTAGCCTGATGATAGTATTCTTCAAACCGGCTATCGAGATAGATCTCGCCCTTTTCATAACCCCTGATACCGACTCTTAGGATGACATTTTCAATGCCATAGGCCTTAACCGCTTTAAAATCGATATCTCCCTGATGCGAGGAGACATCGATGAAGGGTAGGGAATAATATCGATCATCCTCAAAGGGCGGATTGATCAGATCAGTATAATCGTAATAGCTCTGCTCCACTTCAACATCATCAGGCACCACATAATTATGGCTGATATCGATGTGGAAGAGAATTCGATGAACAGCCATAATCATGATGGCAACAAAGATAATCAGGGAGAATAGATGCGAATAATCAATCTTTCTTTTTTTTCTACGACCTCTATTGCGCATAAGGAAACACCTTATTGATCGGAGATCAGCTCATTGACGATAGCAATGACGATATGTTCGCTGGCCCTATAGGAGCGTCCAGGCAGGGAAGTTCCTTCATAGTTCCAGATGATGTTTCCAACTGAGTAGTTGCTGCTGGAAACCGGGATGACAGACACATTGGTAAAGCCAATGTTATTCAAAGCTGTAATGACAGCATTCTTATTGATGCTATAGGAATCGGCGGCACCGGTACTGATGACTCCACTAAGTTCAACATAGCTGCGGTCCAGTACGATGACCGGTTCCGGTCCCAGATAAAGGGTAACGGTGATCGTTCCGCCTTCCGCGATCTTCTCGCCGTTATTAGGTGAGACGGATTTCAGTTCACCCTTGGCGTGGCTTTCATTATATTCACTGTCATAAACGATATTGACATTGACCTTGCCTGAGTAATCGCCGTCCGCATTGGACAATGTCACCTGACAAGAACTGTTTGATCCGCAGCTATCCTTACCGATACCATTTACTACCAGCTGCTTGTCGATCTGCTTTTGCTGATAGATGTTGCAGGTAAGGGTACTGCCGCTATAGGAGCAGCCATAAGCTTTTCCGACCAAAGAGCTATCGGTAGTGGTATTGCCGTTTAACGCATTGAATTTGACGGAAGCATAGAGCTTATTCGCATTATTGATGATGCTTTCGATATCAGATTTGGTCCGATTATTGAAGTAATCAGCACTGAAATTGCTTTCAAAGCTTCCCAGGGAAAGGTTGTAGGTAAAGTTCTGGGTAGCCAGTACCTGTGAATCGTGGGCCGCGATCTTTCCGGCCGCAACCGTGTTGGAATAGTATTTGAGTCCTTCTACCATGCGGATGCTGGTTCCGGCTTGCGCATTTACCTCATTGATCTTTTTCTCCAGATCGCTAAGTGATTTTCCGACATAATCCTTGTTTAAGGTAGCAAGCAGATCCGATCCCTTGGAGAGAGTGATATAGACGGTAGTTCCAACCTTGACCGTCTTACCTGCTTCCGGGGATTGGGTTATAGCCGCATCCTTTTTAACGGTACGGGAATAGTCATAGGTATATTCAACCTTAAGATTGTTATCTTTGATGTATTTATCGATCGCCGATTTGCTGTTTCCGACCAGATTGCCTAAAGTGACACCCTTGCCATTGGAGATCTTGATGGAGATCGTCGATCCCTGCTTGACTTCACTGTTGGCAGCCGGGGATTGAGAGATGATCGTATCAGCTTCATAAACATCGCTAAAGACGTTGTTAAAAGCTACATAAAGACCGTTGGTGTCGCACCAGACAACGACATTGCGGACGGAGTATTCCCGGAAATCCGGGAGAATGACTGTAGAGACATTCTCCCCGATCGGTTCTTGAGCGATAGTGACTTTGATGTTGTTATCCCTGGTAAATTCCCCCTCAAAGAAGATGCCGATGACCGTGCCCGGTTCATATTCTTCGCTTTCTTCATAGAGGTATTCGACATCCTTGAAACTGTAGTCCCTGAAGAAGGCCTTGATGGTCTCTTCGTTCATTTCGCGGTAGTCAGGAACACTCAGCACTTCCTTTGGATCGTAGCCCTTGGAGATGACGATCGTAATGCCGTCCTTAAGCTTGCTTCCAACCTCAGCACTTTGGGAGATGACGTAACCTTCCTTGATCTCCGGATCATACTGATACTCAAAGCTGACATACTTGGAATCGATGTCGTTGACTTTGAGATACTCTTTGATCTCATTTTCAGTCAGGGAAGTAAAGTCGATAACACTCATGTTTTCCTTGGCGGATACTTCACGCAGGTAAACGGCGGTCAGGCTGATTATCAGCAAGGTGACCAGAACGCTTAGCAGCGAGAGCAACATGATCTTCTTGTCTTTTAAAATCGCTTTTGTCATTCTACTCCTCCTCCTTTATCTCTAAATAGATCTTCTGGTAAATATCGGTAAACAGATGATATTGCTTTCCATCATAGGAAGCAGTAGCGATATCTTCGATATAGTGACTCATCTGTTGGATGTCATAGTAATCACCATTGCTAAGTATCAGACTCAGGCGGTAGATACCTACAGGCAGCTGACTGACATCGACTCCTTCACCGGTATCGATGCAGCCGTAGTTCATCTTGTATTGGCTGTCATGGATCGAATCGAAGTCGATCAGACATTGCTGATTGGTAAACGGATATTCATATGAAGATCCATCGTAGATATTGGTTATCAGCAGCCTGTATCCCGCAACGACATCCTGATCATAGGAAGTGAAACGGATATAGCCGCTAAGGGTATCGAACAACATCTTCGGTGTCGCTTCATCGAAATCCAGTCCATAGAAGGAGATCGTCGAAGTCCTTCTGCTCGGCTTATTGATCAGCGAGTAATCGATGGATTCCTTGCTGATGGTAAGCTCGAAGCGATAGTCATAAAGCTCCTGGGTCGCCAGGCGGTAGTTATTGCCACCACTTAAGGTACCCTGGATATTTGCGTATTGCTCATCGATCGATGAAAGCACGAAACTGCGTGATAGTTCACCATTGCTGATTTTGATCCTGAAGATATAATCACCGATCGGCAAGGCATTAAGATCGAAGGTTCCCGTATCATTCAGATACTTGATGTATTTGTAGATATAGCCGTCAAACATGTTGATCTCACGCTCAGCCGTTGTTAAGTCATAGGTAAAGCGCAAGTCGCTGTTTTGCTGGCTTTCGATGATCAGCTGATAATGGATGTTATCCGGAACATCAAAGTTATAGGCATCGAAGAAAGCGAAACCGCTAAGATCGAGGTTGTCTTCATTGATCTTCAGATCCTCCAGGGATTTCCTGATCAGGATATTGTTGACATCGCTGCTCTTTACTACCATGGTCATCCTGCCGTTGCTTTCAATAAAGCCATAGTTGGTATTACCGATGACCAGTCTTTCCGGATAGTCACTGGTATTGACTTCGAATTCATTGTTGTGGATGCTGTATGGGTATTTGTATTCAAGAGCGATCTTGAAGGTATAGCGGCCATCGACAAACAGATCGAGGTCTGCCAAAGCTTCGAAACTGATCTGATCCTGATCGATGCTTAAGGATGCATCGATGCTCTTATAAACCGAGTCATTGCTATAAACCATCAGTTTGACCGAGACATCGTTGCTGTTATCGATCAGGATACCAGGAACATAGGCTTTTCCGGTGACCTTGAGTTTATTATCAGTAAAAGATATTGAACCAAGTTCGTGGACAAAGTCGCCACTTGGCTGATATAAGGTACGGTTTAAAACATTCAGGTAAGCGTCCTTGATCCAGAAATAGCTGGAAGCACGGTTATAGCGGGTACCATTGGTGATCTGACGGTACATCAGCATGGTATTGCGATCAGCCGTGATCGGATTGGTCGAGACGACTTTCTGATAGCCGTTGATCTGCTGATCAAGCAGGATGACTGTAAAGACGCCCTGATAAGTCGGACCGAAATAGCTGGTCTTATAGGTATAGGAATCATCGCTTGGTTCCTTTTTAAAGTCGATGTTGAATTTATTGATATTGGCGATGGTATAGCGGTTAAGATCGACGTAGTTACCATTGTTGCCGG
>JAFWFB010000113.1 GCA_017512625.1 Erysipelotrichaceae bacterium | reverse complement strand
TTCGGAAGAGATCATGATGATCGCTAAACCCTGTTTAGCAAACTCGCAGATCATGTTATAGAATTCGGATTTGGCACCGACATCGATTCCCTTAGTCGGTTCATCCAAAATAAGAACTTTAGGTTTGGTTTGCAGCCATCTGGCGACGATGGTCTTTTGCTGGTTACCACCGGAAAGCTCAACGATAGCCTTATTGACATCAGGAGTCTTGATATTGAATCTGGTCTTGCCATCTTCAGCCAGGGCGACCTCTTCCTTGACATTGATGATGCCAAGCTTATTGGCCAAATCTTCAAGACTTCCTACCGAGATATTCTTCGCAACGCTAAGTCTAGGCAGGATACCCTGCAGCTTGCGGTCTTCCGGAACCATGACGATACCGTTTTTAACAGCATCACCAGGATTGCGGTTTACGATCTCCTTGCCTTCGAGATAGACATGTCCGCTGGTCTTAGGATCGGCACCGATGATGGCTCTCATCAATTCGGAACGTCCTGCACCAACCAGGCCGGAGAAGCCTAAGATCTCACCGGCACGGATGTTGAAAGATACCGGACGAAGATAAGGCGATGCAAGGTCAACGACTTCCATCATGACTTTGCCGATCTCCTTGTTGCGGTCCAGATCGCTGAACAATCCACCCAGATCACGGCCGACCATCTTCTGGATGATCTCCTGATCGGTAATATCGGAAACATTGTAATCACCGACGAACTTGCCATCCTTAAAGATAGCTACGCGGTCAGCGATCTGTCTGATCTCAGCCATACGGTGAGATACGTAAATGACGACCTTTCCTTCATCCCTAAGCTTGCGGATAATCGCAAACAGCTTGTCGATCTCTTCATCAGAAAGGGAAGCCGTCGGTTCGTCGAAAGCGATCATTTTAAGTTCAGGACGACTGTAGACCTTCATGATCTCAACCATCTGCTGATAGGCGACGCTAAGATCCTTGACCTTGTCACGCGGATTGATATCCAGGCCAAAGTCATCGATGATCTTCTGCGTCTGCTCATAGACTTCGTTCATCAGTACTTTTCCGGTAAATTTGTGAGCCGGCAGTCTACCCAGGAAGACATTTTCCGCAACACTGAGTTCCAGAATGATCTGGCGTTCCTGATAGATAACTCCAACTCCGGCATCAGCTGCTTCCTTAGGGGAATTGAAATGCTGATGTACGCCATTGATAAGATAATCACCGCTGGTCTGATCATAGTCACCGTTTAAGACTTTGAGCAAAGTCGATTTACCGGCACCATTTTCTCCTACCAAAGCTAAAACTTCACCACCATTGGCAGTGAAAGTGATGTTATCTAATGCTTTAACACCCGGAAAGTACTTGGTTATATTATGAAATTCAATTGAGTTTTCCATACAGATCTCCAAATAAACAAGTAGTAAGCGCTAACAACTAATTACGCGCAGAATTTCCTATATATCAAACTATAACCCCATTATAACAACTGAATTATTTTTTTCAACCTTTGGGTTTTTGGCTAAATAGTCACGATATTCAATGGTCGTTGTTTTTCTCATGTCCCAAACGGGACTTTACCAGCATGGCTGCACCGATGATTCCAGGCTCTTTTAAGGAGGCTTTTAAGATCTCACATTCCTGCATCAAACCCTGATGAACACGCGCTTTATAATACTTTTCAAGCAGTGGGAAGTAGTCATCGGAGGCATTGCTTACCCCGCCGCCGATAATGAAGCAGTCAGGGTCCAGAACATGACCGATTGCACTCATGGCAATGGCCAGATCCCTGCACATCGAATCGACGATTGTGATAGCTTTTTCATCTTTAAGGCGGTATTTCTCAAAGATAACGCTGGCATCTTCCACTCCATACAGCTCTTTGGCCTTGGCAGAAAGGACCAGACCGGAAGCCAGGTTTTCAACAGCACCTTTATTAAGATGGTTAGGAGAACTGCCATTTGGATCGACGATGATGTTTCCGATCTCACCCGCAAAACCATGGGCACCGGAAATGACTTTGCCATCGATCACCATGGCACCGCCGATACCCGTACTATGGGTGATGTAATAGACAAAACGCTTGCCCTTTCCGGCACCGGCCAAGGCTTCCGCCAATCCGGCTGCATTGGCATCGTTTTCCACGAACACCGGTAGTCCGACCAGTTTAGAGAATTCCTTTCCTAAAGGGTAATCCGTAAAACCGGGCAGATTGGTCGACATCTTGATGACATCATCGACGACCGGTCCCGGTACCGCAAAACCGATGCCCTCACATTCTTTATAGTCATCGATGGCTTTGACCATCCTTAAGACATTGCTTAAAACAGCTTCTCTTCCTTCTTGCGCATGAGAGACGCTTTTAACTTGTTGGATTGTGTTTCCTCTATCATCGATCTTGGCTACTCTGACATTCGTACCGCCAAGATCGATACCTATATAACTTTTCATATCCTATTTTTTTTAAATAACGTGGGTGATCTTCATCATGTTGGTATTGCCACTGCCTGATGGATAGCCATCAGAAAGGATGAACAGATCGCCACTGACACAACCATTATTCTTTAAGATCTCGCTGGCCAGAGTATCATCATCGATCTTTCGTTCTTTCAGTTCCGGGCAATAATAGGCGTGAATGCCATAATTGCCGGTTAAAAGACGCATGGTCTTGCGATCAGGCGTTACCGCAATTACCGGGATCGCCGGACGGTATTTAGCGATGGTCCTGGCTGTTTTTCCGGTCTCAGTGAAACAAACGATGGCACTGACACTTAAGTTAAGCGAAGCATCGACCATGGCCAGACCGATCGCATCATTGATCTCATTGCTGCTGGTCTTTTTCATTTCCAAGAAGCGGCTTTCATACGGATAGATGCTTTCAGCCTTTTCGACGATATCACGCATCGTCCTGATGGTCTCGATCGGGTATTGACCGACAGAAGTCTCTCCACTTAACATGACCGCATCGCTTCCATCCAGTACCGCATTGGCAACATCACTGGCCTCAGCTCTGGTACAGGTCGGATTGTTGGTCATGGAATCGAGCATCTGGGTAGCGGTAATGACAAACTTGCCGCTGCGGTTGGCTAAGGAGATCATCCTTTTCTGGTATAAAGGAACAAGGGATGCCTGAACTTCCATGCCCAGATCGCCTCTGGCGACCATGATGCCATCGGATTCAGCAATGATATCCGCGATATTGTTATAGCCTTCCTGATTTTCGATCTTGGAGATGATGGCTACTCTTTCCTTGTCTTTCTCCTTCAGGATCTTTCTGATCGCTCTTACGTCATCCGCCCTGCGGACAAAGGAAGCAGCGATGAAATCAACATCCTGATCCAAAGCGAAACAGATATCCTGATAATCCTTTTCCGAAACAAAAGGCATCGTCAGTTTGACGCCTGGAACGTTACAGCCCTTGTTGGAACTAAGGGTACCGGAATTGTTGATCCGGGCAATGAATTCTTCATTATTATTCTTCTCGATAACCGTAATGGAGATCTTGCCGTCATTGATCAGGATCCTGTCATTGACGCTGATATCGTCAAAGAGTTCCGGACACTTGATCTGGAAACAGCCATGATCGCCAAGATATTCCTTCTTTACGACCTTTACCGTTTCACCGGCTTTATAGTCCTGCGGACTTTCAAAGGCACCCAAACGGATCTCCGGTCCCTTGGTATCCATCATGATACCGATATTGAGGTCATTTTCTTCTCTGACCTTCTTGACCATGTCCATTCTGGCCTTATGTTCTTCATAAGAACCATGGGAGAAATTCATTCTGGCAATGTCCAGACCTTCCTTAGCCATGGCCAGAATCATGTCGTAGGACTCGCTTGCCGGGCCGAGTGTTGCAACTATCTTTACCTGTTTACTAATCATTTTTTTCACCTCACAAACATTAATTATATATTATTCAATTGATTAATCTTATCCTTTTTGTTATCATATATTGCAGACGCGCCGTTAGCTCAACTGGATAGAGCGTTTGACTACGGATCAAAAGGTTGAGGGTTCAAGTCCTTTACGGCGCGCCATTTCCTTTAAAAAGGTATATATTTAAAAAGGTATATAATGTAACTGTGTCCTCGTAGCTCAGCTGGATAGAGCATGCGCCTTCTAAGCGCAGGGTCGCGGGTTCGAATCCCTCCGTGGACGCCATTCAAAATTAAAGCCTCATACGAGGCTTTTTTTCATGCTAATAAGATCTTATCTTCTGCCAGACCTTCAAACTTGCGAAGCAGGTCTTCGACACTGAGTTTACTTTTTTCTTCTCCCTTGACATCGAGGATGACCCTTCCTTCATGCATCATGATCAGACGGTTTCCCAGCGCCAGAGCATCTTTCATGTTATGGGTGATCATCAAGGTCGTGATCTTGGAGTCTTCTACCAGATTTTTGGTAAGCTCTAAGACCTTGGCAGCAGTCTTAGGATCAAGAGCCGCTGTATGCTCATCAAGTAAGAGCAGATTCGGCTTTTTAAGGGTAGCCATCAAAAGGGTGATAGCCTGACGCTGGCCACCGGAAAGAAGCCCGATCTTGGTATTGATACGCTCTTCCAGACTCAGATCCAGCTTTTTAAGAGCTTCCTTATAAAAGTCGGGTTCATCTTCGCCGGTCCCCCAGCCAAAGCCCGGTCTTTTACCTCTTCTTCTGCCCATGGCCATGTTTTCGATGACCGTCATGGAACCACAGGTGCCCTTCATCGGATCCTGGAAGACCCGGCCGATATGAGCGGCTCTTTTATATTCAGGCATGCGTGTAAGATCGACGCCATTAAGCGAGATGGTACCAAGGTCAGCTTCATAGACTCCGGCTATCATATTGAGCAAGGTCGTCTTGCCTGAACCGTTGCTGCCAATTACGGTAACAAATTCACCATCTTCGATCTTTAAGGAGACATTGTCCAGGGCAACCTTTTCGTTGACCGTCGAAGGATTGAATACTTTTCTCAGATTACTTATTTGAAGCATAGTTTTTCATCTCCTTCAGATAGGCG
>JAFWFB010000010.1 GCA_017512625.1 Erysipelotrichaceae bacterium | reverse complement strand
TGAAGGAATTATTGAAGAATTAAAACAGAAGTATTTTATATATGCTAATCAAACTTTAGATAATCCTATTTTAACTTTTGAAGAATATTCTAAAAAGGTTTATGAATTAGGAGTATTAACTGAAGAATTAGATTCTAAAACAAAAGAATTAGCTAAAATTAAAAATGAAATTGAAGAACTTAAATTTAGTTTAGCATCTGAAGATGTAGATTTTTTTATTAATAATTTTCAATCTGTTTTATTTATGGTTTTAAATGAAGGTTCTTTAACTTCTGAAGAAAAGTTAGATAAGCTAAAGGCTTATTATTTTACTTTTGTTAGGAATATAGAAAAAGAATTTAAATTTTTAAATTGTCTTCATAAAGCTATTAATGATGGTTTAGATTCAGATGAAGGAGCTGAAGCTATTCTTATTGATTTAGAAGCTTATGTTAAACAATTCTATAAATAACAGGAGGAAAATATGGAATTCATTAAACGTATCGAAGAAGTAGCACCGGAATCTGAGTTATTCAATGAGTGCGATCAAAAGGGAACGGTTGAAAGAGTAGACTACCATACCACCAACTTTGATGGAAAGCCGATGGATAAGCATGCTTATGTCTATCTGCCTTACAACTATGACCCTAACAAAGCTTATGACATTCTCTACTACATCCATGGTGGTGGCGAAACAGCTGAGAAGTACATCTTCCAGGATGGTGAAGAAAACAAGCTTAAAAGAGCAGTTGATAACATGATCAAGGAAAAGACCATCAGACCTTTGATCATCGTTACCCCTTCGCCTTATCCTTATCACGAGATCACCAGAGATATCGACAGCCGTCTTTTCACCTCTTATTTCCACAATGAGCTGTGTCTGGATCTGATGCCTTTGGTAGAAGGCAAGTATCATACCTTTGCTGATTTTAAGACTTCCGAAGAAGATCTTAAAGCTGCCAGAGATCACCGTGTAGTCATGGGCTGGAGCATGGGTTGCGGAACGACCTGGGATATCTTCTTAAACCGTATCGCTTACTTCCGTTATTTCGGTTTCACCAGCGGACATTGCAATGATGTTGATGGTGAAAAGACGAAGGAATGGGCTGATGCGACAGCAGAGTTCATCTTAAAGAAAGTAACTGAACAGGGCTTTACCAAGAAAGACTTCCAGTGTATTGAACTGACCGGAACCTTGGATATCGCCTTTGAGAACGTTTCATTGCTTTTAAGCGCACTTAGAGCATATCCTGATATGTTCGACTTCGAAAGTGAAGAGAAAAACTTCCGTTATCTGACCTGGCCAAAGGGTGAGCACCACACCAAATGGCGTTTACAGTACGCAGTCAATGTGATCCGTCAGTATTTCGGAAAATAATAAACAGTCATAAAAGGAACGGAGATCCATTCCGTTCCTTTTATATCTTTTGATATAGGTTTAAAACATAAAACGGAGGATTTATGAAGGAATTCATCAAGGAGATCCGGGAAATTCCGGAAGAATACAGACGACCGGCTTCAATGAAAGGCACGATCGAAAGGATCGATTATAAGACCCATGATTATCGGGAGCAAGAGGAAGAGAAGTACGCCTTTGTTTATCTGCCTTACAACTACGATGCATCCCAGGCTTATGACATCTATTACCTGATCCATGGTGGTGGTGAAACAGCGGAGAAATACCTGTATGAAGGCGGCGAGGATAATGAGTTAAAGCACATCGTCGATAACCTGATCGAAAACGGAGATATCCGGCCACTGATCATCGTCAATCCAAGCTGGTATCCGAAAAATGCGGTAGACAGAAGCATTGACCATGGTATGCTTACGATGCATTTTGCCCGTGAGATCCTGGATCTGATGAAGGCAGTGGAAAATAAGTATCATACCTATGCGATAACCGTTGATGAGAAAGGCTTCAGAGACAGTCGTGACCATCGTTTGGTCGGCGGCTGGAGTATGGGTGCATGTTCAACCTGGGCAATTCTTTCCCAGGATATGGATTACTTCCGTTACTTCGCACCGATGAGCGGTGATAGCTGGATGATCGAACAGACCGGCGGAAGCACCAAACCTAAGGAAACAGCTGCAGCACTTACCAGCTGTGTCATTGGACAGGGTTATGACAAGGATGGTTTCTCCGTTTACTGTATCAGCGGTACGGAAGATCCGGCCGGAACCCATCTTACCAACATGGTAAATGCCCTTAAGGAACATCCTGAGATCTGGGACTTTGAAGGTAAAGAAAGAAATGGCAGTCTCCTACTTTATGAAGGAGGTCAGCACCACCGTCCATGGCGGACCATCTACATTTACAATGTCCTGTTAAATCATTTTGCCTAGGGATCATAGAGTAGAGCAAAATAATCAGATAATAGGTTTTCAATAGGATATAATGGTTAAGTAAAAGGAGAAAAGCATGAGAGATATTTTAGTAGAAGTTTCAGCCCGTCATCTTCACTTGTCTCAGAAAGATCTGGAGACCCTGTTTGGTGAAGGTTACCAGCTGACTGTCAAGAAAGAATTAAGCCAGCCTGGCCAGTTTGCCTGCGCTGAAAAAGTTACTGTCAGAGGACCTAGATCAGAGATGAATATGTCTATCTTAGGACCGGTTAGAAAGCAGAGTCAGGTCGAGATCTCTTTGACCGATGCCCGTACTTTAGGTGTTACTGCCTTAGTCAGAGAATCAGGTGATCTGGAAGGAACCAGCGGATGTACCCTGGTCGGACCTAAGGGTGAGATCGAACTTACAGAAGGTGTTATCGCTGCGAAAAGACACATCCACATGACCCCTGCTGATGCGCAAGAGTTTGGCGTTGAAAACGGTCAGATCGTCGGTGTTGAAGTAAATACCGAAGGACGTTCACTGATCTTCAACGATGTCGTTGTCAGAGTAAGCGATAGCTATGCACTCGCAATGCACGTTGATACAGATGAAGGAAATGCAGCCGGAATCAGCGGAAGCGTACAAGGAAAGTTGATCAAATAAATGGAAAAAGTAGTTACAAAAGATTTTAAAGAATTGATTGCCCAGGGATGCACATTAGTCGACTTCTATGCTGACTGGTGTGGACCATGCAAGATGCTGGCACCGGTTCTGGAAGAACTGGAGCAAGAATATCCGGAGATCAGATTCGTCAGAGTCAATGTTGATGAAGAAGATGAACTGGCTGCTGAGTACAGGATCATGAGCATCCCATTCGTTGCCCTGTTCAAGGATGGCGAAAAGGTTGCTACCATGGTCGGCTATCATGGCAAGGCCGATGTCGAGGAATTCTTAAGTCAAGTTAAATAGAGCGATATAATCGCTCTATTTTTTTATTATGAGGTTATAATGGATAAGTATGAAAAAGATGAGTAACAGATATATAGCCTCAGTAGGCTTACTTGCAGCAATAACAATTGTCCTGCAGCTAATGGGTTCCTTTATCAAACTGGGCACCTTCTCGGTATCACTGGTTCTGATTCCGATCGTTGTAACAGCTGCCCTCTATGGTAAAAACGCCGGCGCTTTTGTCGGTTTTGTCTTCGGAGCGACCGTCCTGCTTAGCGGTGACGCAGCCCTGTTTTTAGGCGTAAATCCGATCGGTACCTTCATCACTGTTTTGGTCAAGGGTATCCTGGCCGGATATCTGAGTGGACTGGTTTATGAGAAATTAAGCGGTAAATTCAAGGTCATCCTTTCCGCTATCACCTGTCCATTGGTCAATACCGGAATCTTTCTGATCGGTTGCCGTCTGTTTTTCTTTGACTTTATCAAAGAGATGGCCGGATCAAGCGGATATGACAATGTCCTAACATTCATGCTGCTGGCACTGGTTGGCGGTAACTTCATCTTCGAACTGATCACCAACGTATTGCTCAGTCCGATGGTCGTCCAGATCATCAAGATCAGGGAAAACGACTAAAGGAAACGATCGCTACAGGCGATCGTTTTTTACTATGCTAGAATAAGACTATGGACAGATTCAAACTTGTTGCACCTTACCAGCCAAGCGGCGATCAGCCCGAGGCGATCCAGAAGCTGGTAGAAGGTATCAAAGAAGGAAAAGAACATCAGGTATTGCTTGGAGCTACCGGTACCGGTAAGACTTTTACCATTGCCAACGTAATCCAGCAGGTCAATAAACCAACCATCATCTTTTCCCATAACAAGACTCTGGCCGGACAGCTTTACAGCGAGTTCAAGGAACTGTTTCCGGAAAATGCAGTCGAATACTTCGTTTCCAACTTCGATTACTATCAGCCGGAAGCCTACATGCCTAAGACTGATACCTATATCGAAAAAAGTGCCGCAACCAATGATGAGCTGGACATGTTAAGGATGAGTGCCTACAACTCGATCCTTAACCGCAAGGATGTCATCGTCGTCGCTTCCGTTGCCTGCATCTATGCATCAGGTGATCCTAAGGAATACGAGGGCATGTTTTTCACCATCAAAGTCGGTGAGAAACTGGACCGTGATCAGCTGATCAAGAAACTGATCCGTCAGCAGTATACCCGTAACGACATGGAAGCCAAGCGTGGTACCTTCAAGGTCAAGGGCGATTCCATTGAGATCTCAGCCGGACACCGCGATGATATCATCATTCAGGTGCTGTTTTTCGATGATGAGATCGAAAGGATCTCGGAGATCGATCCGCTTACCAAGAAAGTTAAAAATGCCTATACCTTATATAACATCTTCCCGGCCCAGGCCTATGCCCGTGACATGTCAGTCATTCAAAGGGCCTGCATCGGCATCGAAAAGGAACTGGATGAGCGTCTGGAATATTTCCGAAGGGAAGGCAAGCCGCTGGAAGAAGAAAGACTTGCCAACAGATGCAAATACGATCTGGAAGCCCTAAGGGAATTCGGCTTCTGCCGTGGTATAGAAAACTATTCGATGCATATCGATGGTAGAGTCCCGGGTCAAAGACCATTTAACCTGTTTGATTACTTCAAGGATGATTTTCTTTTGGTAGTCGATGAATCTCATGTATCCTTGCCTCAGATCAGGGGCATGTACAATGGCGACCATCAGCGTAAACTGACTCTGGTCGAATATGGTTTCCGTCTTCCTAGCGCTTTGGAAAACCGACCGATGAAATTCGATGAATTCATGGATATCGATGCCCAAAGGATCTATATCAGTGCTACGCCGGGAGACTTTGAACTGGATCTGGTCGACCACAAGCAGGTCGAGCAGATCATCCGTCCGACCGGCCTGCTCGATCCGAAAGTCGAAGTAAGACCGACCTTCGATCAGATCGATGATATCGTCTATGAAGTCAAGCAACAGATCGCCAAGAATCACAGGACACTGATAACTACCCTGACCGTCAAGATGGCTGAAGAACTTACCGGCTATCTGAAGAAACTCGATCTTAAGGTAGCTTACCTGCACCATGAGACCGATACCCTGGAAAGGATCGAGATCATCCGCGATCTTCGAAGAGGTAAATATGATATCCTGGTCGGCATCAACCTTCTAAGGGAAGGCCTCGATATTCCGGAAGTAAGCCTTATCTGCATTTTGGATGCGGATAACGAAGGCTTCCTAAGAAGTTCACGCAGTCTGATCCAGACGATCGGACGTGCTGCCCGTAACAGTGAAGGACGGGTCATCATGTACGCTGATAAGGTGACCGATTCCATGCAGATAGCGATCGATGAGACCAACCGTCGTCGTGCCATTCAGGAAGCCTATAACAAGGAACACAACATCGTTCCTAAGACGATCGTCAAACAGATCAGCGATCCGATCCATGGCAAGGAGACTAAGGAAATGACTTACCGTTACATGAAAAAGCACTCTAAGAGTACTAAGGAAACGGATAAGCTTATAAGTAACCTAGAAAAGGAGATGAAGGAGGCCGCAAGAGTCCTCGACTTCGAAAGGGCCATGGAACTAAGGGATATCATTATGGAAATAAAAGCCGCTTCTTAATTGAAACGGCTTTTTAAATTATTAAGCACTTTCCAGATCAGCTCTTCTTTGGTTATCAGCAGCAGCAATGCATAGACCAGTACACCGGAAGCAGCCTGGATGATATTGGTGATGACCCTTGCTCCCATTGTATTGCCAATAAGGACGACTACCGCACCCATGATCAGGGCTGATAACAGCAGTTTAAGATTATCTAGGGTGATGAAGTTCAGTTTCAGATCTTTCCTGACAAAGAAATACTGAGTAAGACTGACAGCCAGTTCCGCGATCACTGAACCATAGGCAGCACCCGCAGCCTGGAATCTTGGGATCAGGATCAGGTTAGCGATGAAGTTGGTAACGGCACCGGTCACGATGGAAATGGTATATTGTCTGTTTCGTCCCATCGGGATCAGGTACTGGATACCAAAGACATTGGAGATCGAGATCAGGAAAATGATCGGGGCACTGTATTGGATCAGGGTGCCGATGATCTCCTCGCCCTCGAGATACCAAGGGATGAAGAATGGTGTGACCGTGATCATGGCTACGGTCATCGGTATGGAAATGGCTAAAGCCATCTTAAAGGTAGTCTGTAAATAATCCTTGGTCTTCTGTTCACCGTTTTCATCGTTGTAATAGGAATTGGTGATCCTTGGTAACATGACCTGACCAATGGAAGTGATGAAAGCCAGAAAGATCCTGACAAAGCTTTGAGCGGTCTTGTAATAGGTGATGAAGGCCTTTTGATCAGTCAATAAACCGATCATCGTCTGGTCCAAAACAGTATAGATACTGGTAGCGATGGTTGGTATGAACAGGGTAAAGGTAGATAGGAAGTGATGACGATAAGCATCAACGATGTTGATCATCTTAAAGTCGACATATTTGCGGACATTGATGGTCAGTATCGCCATACCGATCAGTTCACTGACGCTGTTTATTATTACGTATAAAGGAAGATCGGCCGGTGATTTAACGAAGGTAAAGATACAGATGATACCGGCGATCTTGACCAGACTGCTTTTGATGGAAACAGCCCTGAAGTTTTCGATGCCAAAGAAAAACCACGCACAGTCTAACATGCTCGCAAAGATGGTGATCGTAAACAGATAGTGGATGTTGCGGTTTTCTCTGATAAAGACGGAAATAAAGATTAGATAGGCGATCAGGGTGATGGTCAGATTGGTCAGCTGCATCAAAAAGATCTCCATGAAATTCCTGGAGAGCTCCTTACGGTCATTTCTTACCTTAGCTATCTGACGGTTTCCGTAGATATTGACACCCAGCACACCGAAGATCACCAACGTATTTTTCAGCAGTGTCACCAGCACATTGGTAAACAGGTAGCTGATGGCATTGGTATCATTGGCCACACGGGTCACCAGTTTGCCCACGGGGATGTTATTCAGCTGG
>JAFWFB010000112.1 GCA_017512625.1 Erysipelotrichaceae bacterium | reverse complement strand
CAAAGAAGTGGATATAGATTTCGTTATAAAAAAATGGAAAAGAAGAATTGAAGACAGTGAAGATAACATCGAAAGACTGATTAAACTAGATGATGAATTGATTAAAGCCTTTGAGGATTAATATGAAAGTAATATGTTCAAGCGAAGAGTCCCTTTACCGTCCGGAAGCCGTAAGGTGGAGACAAAGAATGGAAATGATGGAACCTCTCGGAGATACCGTTGTTTTACTGCCGTGTAGTATGAAAAAACCTTATTCCAATTCCAAATCACACCAAAAATTTAGAAAACTTACCCGATCCTATCAGGAACTTATCGTAACATCCCCCTTCGGGATTTGTCCAAGAGAACTTGAAAATACATTTCCGATACAGTCATATGACGTCAGCACAACCGGAAAATGGTCCGAAGACGAGATTGAAGAGACAGGCAAGCTGATTGCAAGATACTGTGAAGGCAAAACAATTGTTGCAAACCTTGCCGGAGGATATCTGGAGTCCTGTGAAGCTTATGTTGATGATTTCATAAACGTTTGTGAAGACGGAAGGCCAACTTCACCCGATTCCCTTTATAACCTTAGAATGGAGCTTAAGAATCATTCGAAGGTAAACAGACCTTGATCCTGCTGATCGAATTGCGTTTTCATCCGCTCTTTCGTCTGTATCGTTTCATAGTTACTCTAAACAGTACTCTTGAAAAGGTTACCCTGATCAGTACGATCGATGGAGATACCCTTTTGGTCAACAAGGCAAACGAGGATGTCTATGTCCGCCTGCTTGGGATCAATACTCCGGAAGATACGCATTGCGAAGTCAATGATTGTAACGATCAGGGCAAGGAAGCTACTGCTTACATGAATAGCCTGATCGAAAAGGGACAGTCGCTCTATCTGGAATATGATGAAGAAAGATATGATCAATACGGCCGCCTGCTTGCCTATGTCTGGCTAAAGCCGGATCCGGACCGTTCTGATTACGATGATTTCCTTAAGAATTGTCTCAATGCCAGGATAATCAGCGGCACTTATTGTGAACTGGAGATCCTAAGTCCCAATGAACGCTATAAGCTGTGGCTGGAAAGAGCATTCAGGGAAAAGAAATAAGAAAGCATAAATAAAAGACCGGTAACCGGTCTTTTATTGTTTTATTATCGTTTTATTTTTGCAGCTTCTTTCTCTTGTTCAAGCAGATAAACAGATAAGCCAGACCCAGGGCGGAAAGCGAAGATATGATCGCATAGTCTCTGGTATGACTGCTATCACCGGTCTTTGGCGCTTCATCAGGCTTATGAGTATTGGTGATCGTAAAGACGGTCTCGTCTTTGGTTTCGACCTTTGCCTTATAGCCTCTTGGAATCTCCAGCTCCTTGACCGTATAGGTGATCTTTTCGCCATTTACGGTGCAGTTCATGTTTTCCCAGATATAAGTCCAGGAATTTTCCTCACTCAGGATGACCGGTTCACCGACTGCTTCCTCATCAGCATACAGCTGAACCATGATCTCGGTTGGCCTTAATTTATCCTTATCGTTCTTATCATCCCACTTCTTGATGACTTCGATATCCTTGACATAAGGATCGATCATGGAGACGATCTCAATAACTGTCTCACCGCTGCTTATCGTGCCGTCGGCATCGACAGAGAAATAAACATCCTTAGCAAGGCCATATACTTCCGGATCAGGTGTAGAAGCTTCGTGCAGGTAATAGTTTCCGGAATCAAGCACGATGTAGACCGGATCTTCTTCCGACAT
>JAFWFB010000111.1 GCA_017512625.1 Erysipelotrichaceae bacterium | reverse complement strand
CGGTGCTCCATCGGGAATCATCAGTGATGAGAGCAACATCCTTGATGCCCTGACCAGCCTTGGTGTGACCAAATCCAAGAGTGAGGCCAGACAGCTGGTGACTTCATCATCGATCGCCATCAATGGGGAAAAGGTCACCGATATCGGTTTCACCTTAAAGAAAGAGGATGGCTTCAACCAGGAACTATCCATCATCAAGAAGGGTAAAAAGTTCTGGTACATCGCCTACTTTGAATAATGGAAATCATCTGTCCGGTCTGTAAAAGGGAATTGTTTTGCGATAATCGATCCTATACCTGTGATAACGGGCATCGTTTTGATATCGCCAGACAGGGCTATGTAAACCTCTATCTTAAACAAAGTCATAAAAGCTATGGAGACGGACCGCTTTTAAGCAAGGCCCGCCATAGCTTTTTTGCTAAAGATCATTATCATAGCCTTAAGGAAAAACTGGTTACGATCATAAAGGATCTTGATGTTACCAGCGTCCTTGATTGTGGGTGCGGGGATGGATACTATACCAATTACCTTAAAAAGTCACTGCCTGATCTTGATATCCTGGGGATCGATATCTCAAAGGAGATGCTTAAGCTGGCCAACGATAACAGCGGTGTATTGTATGTGGTAGCTGATAACCATCAGCTGCCGGTCAAGGATCAAAGCATCGATCTGATCCTTAACTGTTTTGTCCCGCAGTCTTTAAGCGAGTATCAAAGGATCATAAGGGATGATGGTTATCTGGTGGTGGTAAATCCCGATATTGACCACTTATTCGAACTTAAAAAGGCGGTCTATGACACGCCTTACCTCAATAAGCTTAAGTATCTGCCTGAAGATTGGGTCAAGGTGGAGGAATGCCATCTAAAGGATGAGATCTATCTTGATAATAACCGGGATATCAAAGAGCTTTTCAGTATGACGCCTTATTCCTACAAGACTTCGGAAAAGGACAAACAGAAGTTGGATGAGCTCGATCATCTCGACCTGACCCTGGCATTTCATATCTGTATCTACCAAAAGGCTGTTCGTCCGTGACAGCCTTTCTTTTTCCTGTTTGTTTGAGTATAATGAATAAGTATTTTTTGTGGAGAATCTAAAATGAGTGAACTGAAAACTGAAGTTAAAAAAGAAAAGCTCTGGTCGCTGGCATTCATTATCATTCTGTTTATCAATGCGATCAACGGAACTGCTACCTACATGGTCAACCCGAACTTTGCGGACTATCTGGTAAGCAAAGGAGCGGCGTTTGAATTTACCGGACTGATTTCCAGTCTGCTTTCCTGGATCGCCTTGCTGCTAAGACCTTTCAGCGGGGCCATCAGTGATAGAGCCAACAAGAAGGTGGTAATGCTTATCTCTTATGTTGTTACTGCTGTATGTATGATGCTTTATTCGATGACGGACAGTCTTACTGTCTTAACCATCATCAGGATCATCCATGGCATGGCTTTCGGTGTTTCCGGAACCATCAGCATGGCATATGCGACATCCTATATCCCGATGGAAAGAATGGGCGAGGGTATCGGCTATGTCGGTATCGCTACCCTATCTTCCAGCTTTATCGGACCGCAGCTAGGCGACTTCGTAGTTGCGAGACCTTTGGCTCCCAGGCGGTATTCTTTGCGGCCGGACTGCTGATGGTCGTTGATGTCTTGCTGATCTTTAGCATCAAAGGTCAGAAACAGAAAGTTAAAGCCAAGGAAGTCGTTAAAAAGAAGATATCCTTTGATGATTTCTTTGCGAAGGAACTGATCTTCTATGTCTTATTCATCGGCATGTTCTCTTTCGGTAATGGCATCATCTCCTATTACCTGAAGACAATGGGAAATGCCCGTGGCATTCCGAATATAACCTTATTCTTTACCGCCTATTCCTTAGTGCTTTTCGCCAGCAAGCCGATCTCCGGCAAGCTGCTTGATGCCAAGGGAGCTGACGTCATTCTTTATCCGTCCTACATCATCGCGGCTATCGGTATGTTTGTTCTAGGTGGCGCCTATTCATTGTTACCGGTACTTATCGCTGCTGTCTTAAAGGCGATCGGTCAGGGATCCGGTGCCCCGGCTATCCAGTCCCAGGCTATCAAGATGTTTGGCAAGGAGCGCAGTGGTGTAGCGATCTCGACCTTATTCATCGGACAGGATCTTGGTAATGCGATCGGACCGGTCGTAGCATCAGGCCTTATCGTATCCAAGGGTTATACCTTTGTCTTCTGGGGCTATGCGGTACTGCTGCTGATCACCGATGTGATCTATTTCCTTTACCGCCGCTATCAGCAGGCCAAAGAAAAACAGTAAAAAAACAAAGTCTTCTTAAAGAAGACTTTTTTAATGCACCTTGATTGAATAAAGGGCATCATGGTGATAGATTATAATGAAATAGTTAGTAAAGGCTAACCAAGGAGGAAGTATGAGTATTGGATTTCAAGTTACGATAGGATTACTGATACCGTTTATCGGCACCAGCGCTGGAGCAGCCTGTGTATTTTTCTTAAAGAAAGAGCTGGATGAAAAGGTTCAGAAGATCCTTTTGGGCTTCGCATCAGGTGTCATGGTCTCAGCTTCGATGTTCTCCCTGCTCTTGCCGGCGATCGAAGAATCAGCATCCATGGGAAAACTGGCTTTCTTACCGGCGGCGATCGGTACCGGTGCCGGCTTTGTCTTCCTGCTGGTACTTGATAGCATCATCCCGCACTTGCATATCAACGATGATCAGCCGGAGGGCCTTAAGAGGATGTCCAAGGCTTTCAGCCGTTCTTTCATGCTCTGCCTTGCTGTCACCTTGCATAATATTCCGGAAGGAATGGCTCCGGGTGTACTGTTTGCGGGAATACTGAATGGATACTCTGGTACCTCAATCAAAGCAGCCTTTGCCTTAGCCATCGGTATGGCTATCCAAAACTTCCCG